>NZ_LZDG02000074.1:0-62480 GCF_001672555.2 Pseudomonas sp. AU11447
GCTGGAAGTATTACTGGGTCTGCTCGCGGTCGTTCGGCGCGGGCAGCGCGGCGACGCGGCAGACACGCGGATTGAGGCGCTGGGTGATGCGCTTGATCACGCCGCCCTTGCCGGCAGCGTCGCGCCCCTCGAAGAGGATGACCACCTTGTGGCCGGTCTTCACCACCCAGTTCTGCAACTTGACCAGCTCGGCCTGCAGGCTGAACAGGGTGTGGAAGTAACGCTGGCGCGCCAGGCGCTCTTCATGGGTTTGCAGGCTGCCGTGGCGCAGCCCTTCGAAATCGTAGAGTTCGTCGAACAGTTCGAGTTCGAGCTCTTCGTCGCGGTCGTCCTGCAGGTCGCGCTGGACGCGCCGTGGGAAGTTCTTGTCATCGAGCAGCATGGTGGGTTGCCTTGTGCCGTCACTGGCTCAGTCACATTGAGTGACACTTTCATGACAGAAAAATGTAGACACGCTTTATGACGAATTCATTACAACCGGTGAAAGAAGTTTCTTGCAGAGCCCGTGCTAGAGCGTCCCTTGATAGGACACCCGATGAATTAAGAAGATCTTAAGAACGCCGCCGGGCCGCCGAGCGGTGCTGGTATCGAAGCGCTATCAGCCCGGGGAAACAGCCGCGAACATCCGTCCGCGGCCGTGGGGAGGTGAATATTCGGGGGCGGAAAATGCTCAGGCGTCAGCCAGCGGGCGCGGCTTGTTGACGTACTTGAAGGTGCCGGAGGCGGACGCCACGGCCACACCGGCGCTATTGCGCAACTCGGCCTCGCAGAAGGCGATGGAGCGCGTGTGGTGGCGGACGCTGCCAAGGGCTTCCAGCACCTCACCCACTTCCCCGCCCGGCCGCAGGAAATTGGTCTTCATTTCCACCGTCACCACGCCGCGGCCGGCTTCGTCGGCATCGCTGGCACTCAGCGCCATGGCGACATCCAGCAGGGTCATGATCAGCCCGCCATGGGCGTTGGCCCAGCCGTTCACGTGCTGCGGTTCGACGCGCACCACCAGCCGACCGGGGCCATTGCCGTCGTCCGCCGGGGCATGGCGGAACTGCAGGAAGTCGAGCATGGGAATGGCGATGCCACGGTGTGCGGTGTAGAGCTTGAGCTGTTCGATATCGAGGGGCATGGGGCTTCCTGGTGCAACGAGTGGGGCCAGGCGATATTCCCCGCTCCGATCGGCAGATCGCAAGCCCGACGAAGCTTCATGCACGGCGGGAATGCCCACCGATTGCAACGCTCAGCGCCCCACCGGCGCGGGGGGTCAGCGCGCCTTGCGGGTGCCGTTCTTCTTTTCGCTCTGGCGCTCGACGGCCTGGACGAAGAGTTCCTCCACCAGCAGCGACTGGATCGGCGAGCGCGTTTCCAGCGACAGGCTCATGGACTCCAGCTTCTGGTTCACCCCCAGGCGGGCGATGCCGCACAGCAGGATGCGCTGGGCGCCGAAAATGCTGCCCTTGTCGACCAGCACTTCGCGGGGCTTGTCGCCGTCCAGGTAACTGATCTTGAGGGATATACCGGTGTCGTCGCGCACAGCCAGGTTGAGCCAGGTGGCAACGTTGAACTCGACCACCCATCCCAGACCGGTCTTCTTGGCCACGGCTTCACGGACCAGATGAGCGGGAACCGGACCCAGGGGGGTACTGTGGTTTTCCATGGGGTTACTTCTGACGGCTGCGGGTAGAGCGAAATGCGCTAACGGAAGACCCGAGTTTATGTGAAGCAGTTCAAGTTTTCAGTCTGTATTTTGTATGACATCGACTATTCAGTAAGCCCGAAGTTACAGATCCGGAGCGCTCTAAAATGCCGCCTCCAGCATGGAAACGGATGACGGAAGGGAGCTGACGGCGCGGAACAGCAGGTGCGGTCCGACGAAGTGAATGACTGCAGGTCAACAATCACGCAAGGCCGGTCCGGCGGGGAGCCGAATCGGCCTTGGTGTATCTCCCTGGCTGGCGCACTCGCCAGTGAGGCATGCCCCTCGGGCCTGCTGGTTCAGGCCGCGCCAGCAAACGGGCGTGACCTGTGTTCGCCCGCGCGGTTCTTGCGCACTTCACGGCGGTCTCTGAAATCCAGTTCTTCCACGGCGTCCGTGCGGTCCTGCAGGTCTTCGATGACTTGCGGGGTCAACAGCTTGCGATGTCGAGTCATACCTGCCTCCTGAATTCGTATGTCTCATGCTTTGGATTAGCACGCGAGGGTGAAGATTCAACAGCCAGGCGGGACGGATTACCCCAACGGTCAGCCGCCAGGGATGTAAGACTTCGCTAGGAAAGACGCCTTTCTGTAGGAGCGAGCTTGCTCGCGAACACCCGGAAGCTCTAGGGCTGGGCCGGTTCGCGAGCAAGAACTGGGCGTCCCCCTCGGCCCTACGAAGAGCTCCGGGGCGGGACATCGCAAACCTCGATGTCCGTCCGCTCGCGAATCAGCGCAGCTCGTCGACCATGCTGGCGACCGTGACCAGCACCGCCTCCGCCAGCGCCTTCGACCGCGCCCCGCTCCAGCCGGTACGCAGGTTGGGCGACAGGTTGTGGTCCTTGAACGGCATTTCCAGGGTCAGCGACAGGCAGTCGTAGGTGCGGCCGACGTGATTGCAGGCCAGGGTCAGGTTGGCCTGGCCGGGGGCGTCCTTCGGGTAGCCGTGCACGCTCTGGAATTCGCCGTTGGCTTCCAGACGCTCGCGGAACAGGCTTTCCAGGCGATCCAGGCGCGGCGTGAACTCCGGGTTGCCTTCGCAGCCGGCGGCGAACACGAAGGGGATTTCCTCGTCGCCGTGCACGTCAAGGAACAGGTCGACACCGTACCGGGCCATCTGCTGCTGGACGAACAGCACTTCCGGGCTTTCCTCGGCGCTGGGCGCGGCCCAGGCACGGTTCAGGTCCTTGCCGGCGGCGTTGGTACGCAGGTGGCCGTGGAAGGCACCGTCCGGGTTCATGTTCGGCACCAGGTAGAAGTCGGCGCGCTCCAGCAGGCGCTGGACCTCGGCATCACCCGATTGCAGGCGATCGATCAGGCCTTCCATGAACCACTCGGCCATGTGCTCGCCGGGGTGTTGCTGGGCGATCAGCCAGATCTTCCGCGCACCCGCCGCGCCCTTGCCGATGCGCAGCAGGGGCAGTTCGCGGCCTTCGATGCTGTTGCCGGTGGCGAGCAGCTCGGCGCCATTGGCCTGGGCGCGCCTCACCAGTTCGGCGTGGCGTTCGCGGCTGTAGGGCTCGAAGTAGGCGAACCAGGCCTGGGGCTGTTCGGCATCGAGGCTGAAGTGCAGGCCGTTGGAATCATAGGTGCTGGGCACGCGGAACCAGTCGCGCTGGTCATACGAAGCCACCGCGTTGTAGCCCGGCCAGCCGCCGGTGTAGCTGGAGCCGGGTGTATTGGTCAGGCTGAACCGGTACTGCTGGCCGGGTTCGAGGCCCTCGGCCTTGAAGTGGAACCACTGGAAGTGCGGGCTCTTCGTGTCCGGGCGCAGCGCCAGGCGCACGTGGCGCGGGTCACTGTCGTCGATGACCTGGATGTTGCCGCTGTCGAAATCGCAGTCGATCTTCATGAATTCTCCGTAGGCGCACGAACCTGAGGCGCCAAAGCCCTGCATTTTCGCCCTCCCCGCCGCGTCTGTCATGTCTGCGTGACTTGCGTTGAATCATATATTATGTTCGTAATATAAATCGAGTAACGCTTATCCCAGGCCCTGCGCTGGTGATCCGGCGAGCGCGGGCTAACCTCGATTGACCCCTTTTTCCAACTCGGAGAGCACTGCATGAGCGCATACGATGTGATCGTCATCGGCGGCGGCCCCGGCGGCTACAACGCGGCCATTCGCGCGGGCCAGCTGGGCCTGAAGGTCGCCTGCGTGGAGGGCCGCGAAACCCTCGGCGGTACCTGCCTGAACGTCGGCTGCATGCCGTCCAAGGCGCTGCTGCATGCGTCGGAACTGTACGAAGCGGCGGCCGGCGGCGAGTTCGCCAACCTCGGCATCCAGGTCAAGCCCAAGCTGGACCTGGCGCAGATGATGAAGCAGAAGGCCGAAAGCGTGACCGCGCTGACCAAGGGCGTGGAATTCCTCTTCCGCAAGAACAAGGTGGACTGGGTGAAAGGCTGGGGCCGCATCGACGGGCCGGGCAAGGTGGAAGTGACCGCCACCGACGGCAGCAAGAGCAGCCTCACCGCCAAGGACATCATCATCGCCACCGGTTCCGAGCCCTCCCCGCTGCCGGGCGTGGACGTCGACAACAAGCGCATCCTCGACTCCACCGGCGCGCTGTCGATTCCCGAGGTGCCCAAGCACCTGGTGGTAATCGGCGCCGGCGTGATTGGCCTGGAGCTGGGTTCGGTATGGCGCCGCCTGGGTGCGGAAGTCACGGTCATCGAATACCTCGACCGCATCTGCCCCGGCATGGACCTGGAAACCGCCAAGACCTTCCAGCGCGCGCTGACCAAGCAGGGCATGAGCTTCAAGCTGGGCTCGAAAGTCACCCAGGCCAAGGTCAGCGGCAAGCAGGTGACCCTGAGCGTCGAGCCGGCTGCTAGCGGCGCGGCAGAGTCGATCCAGGCGGATTACGTACTGCTCGCCATCGGCCGCCGCCCTTATACGCAGGGCCTGGGGCTGGAAAGCGTGGGCCTGGCTACCGATAAGCGCGGCATGCTGGAAAACCATGAACACCGCAGCAGCGTGCCCGGCATCTGGGTGATCGGCGACGTGACCTCCGGCCCGATGCTCGCGCACAAGGCCGAGGACGAGGCCATCGCCTGCGTCGAGCTGATTGCCGGCAAGGCCGGGGAAGTGAACTACGACGTCATCCCCAGCGTGATCTACACCCATCCGGAAGTGGCCACCGTGGGCAGGACCGAGGAACAGCTCAAGGCCGAGGGCCGCGCTTACAAAGTGGGCAAGTTCCCCTTCACCGCCAACAGCCGGGCGAAGATCAACCACGAGACCGAGGGCTTCGTGAAGGTGCTGGCGGACGAGCGCAGCGACGAGATCCTCGGCGTGCATATGATCGGCCCGAACGTCGGCGACATGATCGCGGAGTACTGCGTGGCCATGGAGTTCCGCGGCGCCGCCGAGGACATCGCGCGCACCTGCCACCCGCACCCGACCCGCTCCGAGGCACTGCGCCAGGCGGCGATGAACGTGGACGGCTGGGCCATGCAGGCCTGACCGCTCGTCGCCAACTACAAATGGCACGTGCGGCGCGATGGCGCACCCCTAAAATCGCTACAGGCCACGGCTGACGGGGCCTGTAGCGACTGAAACAGTTTTATTTGCGACTATTTTGTGTACAACCGCGACATGGGTTGTGACTTTCTTCGACTCTGAATCCATCAATTGCGTGAACGAACACGAAAGTGGATGAACCGCTTTCGCCACCTTCGCAATGGATTACCACGCAGAGAGATCACAACCATGCATGCGACTCTTCGTTTCAACGAGGCTCTGCTGATCACTGGACGAGCCTTCCAACCCTTCAATTGTGTGACCTGGGTTGACCAAGGGGGCGACGGCAGCCTCGACCTGTCCGTCCTCGATCGCACCGGTACCCGTCTGCTGGGCCTCACCCGCATTCCCAGCTCCGCCTACTCCGACCCGGAGCAGCTCGAAGGCCTGCTGAACCAGGCCCGCGACGAGCTGAACCGCGAAGGCTACCGCCTGCAGGAATGGCACATGCCCGCCTGATCCGCAGACAGGTACCCAAAGAAGCCCGGCCCCAAGCCGGGCTTCTTCATTTCCGGCGCCAGCCGTCGGCAACCGCTCAATTTGCCGCTTCGTCTGCCGACAACGAAGTGTCGGTCGCCGTCCGGGCTGCATCGTTTCAGCTTCGATTCCGAACATTGGCTTTCCGCTCGTCCGAAACCCGCATTCCACCGCCGGTTCAGCGGGAGCAGCGACCGACAATGATGGCAATTTGCAGCCATCCTGTGTTTTGCTCACCCCGTCTCGTCTTCCACCGGGCCTTCGGCACGCAGTACGGTCTCGTTCAATGCTCGATCTGCAGCGATATTTCTACAGCGGCGACACCCCTTCGCTGCTGGTTTTCGGCGAGCACAACAATGCTCTGGTGCTGCTCTCCATCCTCATTGCCGTCTTCACCTCGACCATGGCCCTGCAACTGTCAGGCGTGGCGCGGCTGGCGCGCAGCCCGTTCTACCGCCAACTGGCCATCGGCACCGGCGCGGTGGCCCTGGGCGGTGGCGTGTGGGCGATGCACTTCATCGGCATGCTGTCCTTCCAGCTCTGCGCAGCGGTGCGCTACGACCCGTTGATCACCCTGCTTTCCGGCCTGCCGAGCCTGTTCGCCTCATGGATCGCACTCAACCTGCTGGCCCAGCGCAACGTCAGCACGCTGCAGTTCATCGGTGGCGGCGTGCTGGTCGGCGCCGGCATCGGCGCCATGCACTACAGCGGCATGGCGGCCATGCAGATGGCGCCGCTGCTGCGCTACGACCCGTGGATGTTCGCCCTGTCGATCCTCGTCGCGGTGGTCCTGGCCGTCATTGCGCTCTGGGTGCGCTTCGGCCTGCGCGGCAAGATGCGCCCGAACCTCGCCATTCTGGTCAGTGGCCTGGTGATGGGCCTGGCGATTGCCGGCATGCACTACACCGGGATGGCGGCGGCACGTTTCGTCGGCATGGAAGAATTTGGCGTGCCGCAAGGCGTGCAGGGCAGCTTCTACCTGGCGATGGCGGTGTCCATGGCCACCATCAGCCTAAGCATCTGCGTCGCCGCGGTGAACGGCCTGCTGCGCTATCGCCAGCTGTTCCAGGAGCTGGAGCGCCGACGCAAGCACCTGGATTCGCTGCTCGACGCCGCCGTCGAGGCGATCCTCACCATCGATCACAGCGGCGTGATCCGCTCAGTCAACCACGCAGTGCTGCGCCTGTTCGGCTGGCACCCGCACGAGCTGGTCGGCAAGCCCATGCAGGTGCTGATGAACGAGGCTTACGGCCATCAGTTCCGAATGGCGCTGGAGAACTACAAGAGCAGTGGCAAGCGCCAGTTCAGCAACTCCGAACTGGAGCTGGAAGGCCTGACCCGCGACGGCCGGGAGATCCCCGTGCGCGTCAGCCTCGGCGTCACCGATCACAACGGCAAGCCCTGGTTCGTCGTGTTCGTCGCCGATATCAGCGAACGCCGCGAGATGGAGCAGGCCCTGCGTACCAGCGAGGAGCAGTACCGCTCGCTGATCCGCAACATGCCCGGCATCGCCTTCCGCGTCCTCCCGGACGACGCCTGGAGCACCCTGTTCGTCAGCGATGCGGTGGAGGCCGTCACCGGCTGGTCGGCGCAGGACTTCAGCGACCAGCGCATCACCTTCGCCCAGCTCTACCATCCCGATGATCAGGAAGCGGTGAACGAGGAAGTCCGCCGCGCCATTGCCGAGCGCCGCAGCTACGTCGTCGAGTACCGGCTGTTCGACCGCAGCGGCGCCGAACACTGGATCTGGGAAGGCGGCAGCGCCTGCTACGACGAGGCTGGCAACCCGCAGTGGATCGACGGCGTGCTGCTCGACCAGACCGAAACCAAGCTGCTGAGCAACGAGTACGAAGGCAAGGTCACCGCCATCGGCCGCGCCATGGCGCTGATCGAATTCGACCTGGACGGCCGCGTACTCGCCGCCAACGAGAACATCCTCGAACTCTTCGGCTACACCGAAGCCGAGGTACTGGGCCAGCACCACAGCCTGTTCTGCCCGCCGGACATCGCCGCCAGCGCCCGCTACCAGGCCTTCTGGCAGGGCCTGCGCGAGGGCGAGTACAACGCCGGCGAATACCGCCGCCTGGCCAAGGACGGGCGCGAGGTGTGGATCCACGCCACCTACAACCCGATCCTCGACTTCGACGGCAAACCGGTGAAGGTGGTGAAGCTGGCCACCGACCTCACCCCGCGCCGGGTCATGGAGCAGGAACTGCGCAGCGCCCGCGACCGCGCCGAACAGGCCGCCGCCGCGCGCAGCAGCTTCCTGGCCAACATGAGCCACGAAATCCGCACGCCGATGAACGCCATCATGGGCTTCACCGAACTGCTGCTGGATTCACCGCTGGAAGACAATCAGCGGCGCTACCTGAGCACCGTACAGAACGCCTCACGCTCGCTGCTGGGCCTGCTCAACGACATCCTCGACACCGCCAAGCTGGACCGTGGCGCCATCGAACTGGAAGCCCTGGACTTCTCCCTGCCGGAGCTGTGCGAGCAGGTCTGCGCGGCGCTGCGACTGTCCGCCGAGCGCAAGGGCCTGAGCCTGCAGATCGACTATGGCCCGCGCGCCGGCGAGTATTTCTGCGGCGACCCGCTGCGCCTGCAGCAGGTGCTGACCAACCTGCTGGGTAACGCGGTGAAATTCACCGAGCGCGGCGAAGTGAGGCTGGTGATCAGCGGCGAACCCGGCGCGCTGCGCCTGGCCATCCGCGACACCGGCATCGGCATCGGCACCGACCGCCTGGAGCGCATCTTCGACCCCTTCGCCCAGGCCGACGCCTCCATGAGCCGGCGCTTCGGCGGCACCGGGCTGGGCACCACCATCTCGCGCCAACTGGTGGAGCTGATGGGCGGCCGCATCACCGTGGAAAGCGAAGTGGGCCGGGGCAGCGTGTTCACCGTCGACCTGCCCTTGCCAGCCGGCCACAGTGTGCAACCGGTTACCCGCAGCCACGCGCCGAGCCTGCCGCCGCTGCGCATTCTGGTGGCGGACGACGTGCCGCAGAACGTCGAGCTGCTGGAGCTGAACCTGCGGCGCCTGGGCCACCACCCGCACAGTGTCGGCGACGGCCAGGCCGCGGTGGAGGCCTACAGCGCGCAGGACTTCGACCTGGTCCTGATGGACGTGCAGATGCCCGGCATGGATGGCCTGGAAGCCACCCGGCGCATCCGCACCCTCGAGCAGCAGCGTGGCGTCGAGGCCGTCCCTATCATCGCCCTGACCGCCAGCGTGCTCGACCGCGACCGGCAGAACGCCCTGGACGCCGGCATGAACGGCTTCGCCAGCAAGCCGCTGGAGCTCAATGCCCTGCTGGATGAGATAGCCCGCCTGCTCGGCGCCGCGCCCGCAGTACGCAGCACGCAAGCCACCGCGCCAGCACCACTGGCAACCCTGGACTGGACCGTCGGCGCCCGCCTGTGGGGCGGGCCGCTGCCCATGGCGCGAGCCATCGTGCGCTTCCTCGAAGAGCAGGAAACCAGCCTGAACACCCTGGAAAGCGCAGTGAGCAACGGCGATCGCGCCGGCATTGCCGCCCTCGCCCACCGCCTGCGCGGCGCCGCCGCCAACCTCGCCCTGCCGCGTCTGGCGGGCGCCATCGGCGCGCTGGAAGGTTCCGCAGAGCAGGGCAAGGCTGAACAACTGGCGGCTGCCCTGGAGCGTGTCCGCGCGGAGTTCACCACGGTCCGCGAATCAGTGCCGCTGGTACCGGAAGCTCTCGCCGAGGCGGTTGGGGCAGCCGTTGGCGAGGCCGCCTCGCAGGACCTGCGCGACGCGCTGCAGGCCCTGCAACTGGCCCTTTCCCGCGGCGGCCTGGACGACCAGGCACTGGAACGCCTGCGCCTGGGCACCGCCCAGGGCGAACACCGCGAGGCCTTCGAAGCCCTGCGCTATGCCATCGACGACTTCGACTTCGACCAGGCCCTGGAATGGGTCCGGACCCTCGGCGCCCGCCTGGAGCAAGCATGACCCTGACCGCCCAAGATCATCGTCCCTGCCTGCTGCTGGTGGACGATGAAGCCACCAACCTCCAGGTGCTGCGCCACATCCTTCAGGACGACTACCGCCTGCTGTTCGCCAAGGACGGCGACAAGGCGCTGGAGCTGGCCAACCGCGAACGCCCGGACCTGGTCCTGCTGGACGTGATGATGCCCGGCATGACCGGCTTCGAGGTCTGCCAGTGGCTCAAGGCCGAGCAGGCCACCTGCGCCATCCCGGTGATCTTCGTCACCGCGCTGGCCGATGTGCCCGACGAGGCGCGGGGCTTCGAGGTCGGCGCGGTGGACTACATCACCAAGCCGGTGAGCCCGCCCATCGTCAAGGCGCGCGTGCGCACGCACCTGTCGCTGGTGCGCGTGGAAGAGCTGCGCGAGACGCGCCTGCAGATCGTCCAGCGCCTGGGCAAGGCCTCCGAGTACAAGGACAACGAGACCGGCCTGCACGTCATCCGCATGAGCCACTACGCGCACATCCTGGCCCGCGCCGCCGGCTTCTCGGAGAAGGCCGCCGACGACCTGCTCAACGCGGCGCCCATGCACGACGTGGGCAAGATCGGCATTCCCGATGCCATCCTGCAGAAGCCCGGCCGCCTCGACGAACAGGAATGGGCGGTGATGCGCCAGCACCCGGAGATCGGCGCGCGGATCATCGGCGAACACGACTCCACCCTGCTCACCCTGGCGCGCAGCATCGCCCTCACCCACCACGAACGCTGGGACGGGACGGGTTACCCCAATGCCCTGCGCGGCGAGGAAATTCCCCTGGAGGGCCGCATCGTCGCCATCGCCGACGTGTTCGACGCGCTGACCAGCGTGCGCCCGTACAAGCCGGCCTGGAGCATCGACGAAGCCATCGAACTGCTGCGCCGGGAAAAAGACCGCCAGTTCGACCCGGAGCTGGTGGAGCTTTTCCTCGGTTGCCTGCCCGACATCCTCGCCGTGCGCGAGCGCTGGGCCGACGCCGGCTGAGCCGCAGGCCGCGCAAATCCTGCTTTACTCTCTGACCTGCAACCCCTGCCGAGAGTAAGCAAGATGAATGCGAAGCAACGCGACACCCTGCTGGCCACCCTGCAGGCGCGGTTCAAGCAACACCCCGAGCGCCACAAGGGCATCGACTGGGCGGAAGTCCAGGCGCGCCTGGAGGCCGCCCCGGCCAAGTTGAAAGCGCTGGAGCAGATGGAGGAAACCGGCGGCGAACCCGACGTGGTCGGCCGCGAAAGCGCCAGCGGCGCCTTCCTGTTCTTCGATTGTTCCGCCGAGACCCCGGCTGGCCGCCGCAGCCTCTGCTACGACCGCGAGGCGCTGGACGCACGCAAGAAGGACAAGCCCGCCGGCTGCGCCACCGAGCTGGCCGCGCAGATCGGTATCGAGCTACTGGACGAGGCGCAGTACCGCCAGCTGCAGGAGCTGGGCAGCTTCGACCAGAAGACCTCCAGTTGGCTGCGCACGCCCGGCTCCATGCGCAAGCTGGACGGCGCGCTGTTCGGCGACCGCCGCTACGAGCGGGTGTTCACCTACCACAATGGCGTGCAGTCCTACTACGCAGCGCGTGGTTTTCGCGGGGTGCTGATGGTTTAGAGCCGCTCACCTGTAGGGCATTTCTGAACGATTCCTGTACCGCTACCGAACTTTCCCAGGGCCGGCCGGCAGCCCTTGATTCATGTCAGACGGATTCCTCCGAGCGGCGCGCAGCCTTGCCTCACCCGCTCAGCTCAAGAGGAATCCCGCGTGAAAACGCCCGCCTGCCTTCTGCTCGCCGGCCTGCTGGTTGGCTGTGGCCCGACGCCGTCGGCGCCGATCGATATCGTGCGCCCGGTAAAGCTCTACAGCGTGCCCGCCGCTAGCGCCGAAGGCGTACGGCAGTTTCCCGGCCAACTGGTGGCCTCGGATGAGGTCGACCTGTCCTTCCGCCTCGCCGGCCACCTCAAGACCCTGACAGTGAAACAGGGCCAGCGCGTGGAGCGCGGCCAACTGATCGCCGAACTGGACGACGCCGACCTGCGCCTGCGCCTGCGTGACCGCGAAGCCAGCTACAACCTGGCTCGCGCCCAGTACCAGAGAGTTGCCACGCTCAACGAACGGCAACTGGTGGCCCGCGCCGAGTTGGATCAGCGCAAGGCCCAGCTGGATTCCGCCGAAGCCGCGTTGAAGCTGGCCCGCCAGGAACTGGGTTACGCGCGCCTGACGGCGCCCTTCACCGGCGTCATCGCGCAGGTGCCGGTGCAGAACCACCAGATGCTGCAGCCCAAGCAGCCGGTGGCCATCCTGCAATCCGCCGATAGCTACGACGTGCAGTTCCAGTTGCCGGAAAGCCTGCTGGAGCGCGTCGACGGTGCGAGCCTGCGCAGCGACTACCAACCCATCGTGCGCCTGGCCCGTGTGCCTGGCCGGGACTTCCCCGCGCACTACAAGGAGCACAGCACCCGCCCCGATCCGGCGACCCTGAGCTACACCGTCACACTCACCCTGGAGCGACCGAAGGACGTCACCCTGCTGCCGGGCATGAGTGCCACCGTCGAGGTGGATTTCGCCCAGCTCGGCCGCGTTGCACAGGCGCTCCTGCGGGTGCCGGTGGAAGCGGTCTTCAGCGCCGACGACGGCGCGCCGGGGCAGAGCCAGGTGTGGGTGGTGAAAGGTGAAGGCGATGCCCTGCACGTCGAGCGCCGCGCCGTGGAACTCGGCCAGCCCGGTCCCGAGGGCATCCGGCTTCTGTCGGGGCTGGAGCCGGGCGAGCGCATCGTCGCCGCCGGCACCGCCGAGCTGCGTGAAGGCCAGGCGGTGCGTCCGTGGCAACGCGAGCGAGGGCTGTGATGGACTTCACCGGCTATTTCCTGAAAAACAAGGTCGGCAGCTGGATCGTCATCCTGCTGCTGGCCCTCGGCGGCCTCTACGCCATCCTGGAGATCGGCCGGCTGGAAGACCCGGCCTTCACGGTGAAGACCGCCGTGGTCGCCACCCGCTACGCCGGCGCCTCGCCGCAGCAGGTGGAAGAGGAAGTCACCTACCCGCTGGAAAACGCCATCCAGCAACTGGCCTACGTCGACAAGCTGACTTCGATCTCCAGCGCCGGCCTCTCGCAGATCACCGTCAACGTGAAGCCGCAGTACCGCGCAGGCGACTTGCCGCAGATCTGGGACGAACTGCGGCGCAAGGTCAACGACCTCGCTCCGCACCTGCCGCCTGGCGTTTCGCCGCCACAGGTGAACGATGATTTCGGCGACGTATACGGCATCCTCCTGTCGCTCTCCGGCCAGGGCTACAGCTACCAGGAACTGCGCGACTACGCCGACTACCTGCGCCGCGAGCTGGTGCTGGTGCCCGGCGTGAGCAAGGTGGTGGTTTCCGGCCTGCAGGCCGAACAGGTACAGGTGGATGTCTCTCGGGAAAAGATGACCGCCATGGGCGTGCCGCTGACTCGCCTTGTGGACCTGCTGACCCGGCAGAATGTGGTGTCCGACGCGGGTAGCCTGCGCGTCGGCAGCGAGAGCATTCGTCTGCATCCCACCGGCGAATTCACCGACGTCTCGGAGCTGGAACAGCTGCTGGTCAGCGCACCGGGCAGCACCCAGCTGATCCGCCTGGGCGACATCGCCACGGTGAAACGCGGCTTCACCGACACTCCCAGCCACCTCTGGCGCGCCGACGGCGAAGCGGCCCTGGCGCTGGGCATCGCCTTCGCCCCGCAGGTGAACGTGGTAAAGGTCGGCGACGCCGTGCACTTGCGCCTCAACCAGTTGGAAAGCGAACGCCCCGCTGGCATGCAGCTGACGCCGTTCTATGACCAGGCCGTGGAAGTGCACGGCGCAGTGAACGGTTTCCTGCTCAGTTTCGTCCTGGCGCTGGCCATCGTGGTCGGCACGCTGCTGGTCTTCATGGGCCTGCGCAGCGGCCTGGTGATCGCCGGGGTGCTGGCGCTTAACGTGCTCGGCAGCCTGCTGCTGATGTACCTGCTGGGCATCGAGCTGCAGCGCATCAGCCTCGGCGCGCTGATCATTTCCCTGTGCATGCTGGTGGACAACGCCATCGTCGTGGTCGAGGGCGTGCTGGTCGGGCGCCTGCGCGGCCAGGGCATCGACGCCGCGATCCGCCACATCGTCCGCCTCACCGCCCTGCCCCTGCTGGGCGCCACGGTGATCGCGGTGCTGGCCTTCGCGCCCATCGGCCTGTCTTCCGACTCCACCGGCGAATACTGCCGCTCACTGTTCGACGTGCTGTTGGTGTCGCTGCTGCTCAGCTGGGTGACGGCCATGACCCTGACGCCGCTGTTCGCCCGCTGGGCCTTCGCGAAGATGCCGGCACAGGCAGCGAGCGCCGAGCCGCACCAGGGCTGGCTGTACCGCACCTACCGCGGGCTGCTGGAAGCCTGCCTGCGCCAGCGCGCGCTGACTCTGGGCGTGCTCGCCCTGGCACTCGCCGCATCGCTGCTGGGCTTCTCCCAGGTGCGGCAGAACTTCTTCCCGCCGGCCAACACGCCGATGTTCTTCGTCGACCTGTGGCTGCCGCAGGGCACGGCCATCGAACACACCCGCGACCTGGCCGCCGAGATCGACCGGCACATCACCGCCCTGCCAGGCGTCGAACGCACCGTTACCAGCATCGGCCAGGGCGCACCACGCTTCATCCTCACCTACAGCGCCGAACGCCAGCACGCCAACTACGCGCAAGTGCTGGTGCGCACCGAGAACCGCGCGCAGATTCCAGGGCTGATCGCCGACCTGCAGCACTACCTCGATGAGCGCTATCCGCAAGTGCAGACCGGCCTCAAGCGCCTGATGTTCGGCCCGTCCAACGGCAGCGCCATCGAAGTACGGCTGACCGGCGCCGATCCGCAGGTGCTGCGCCGCCTCGGCGCACAGGTGGGCGATATCCTCGCCGCCGACCCGGTCGCTACCGGCGTCGGCCATGACTGGCAAGCCCGTGCGCTGCTGGTCCGCCCACAGTTCAACGAAGCCCGCGCCCGCGAACTGGGGATCGACAAGGGCGACCTGGACAGTCTGCTGCGCATGAGTTTCAGCGGCCTCTCCGTCGGCCTCTACCGCGACGGCACGCAGCAATTGCCCATCGTCGTGCGTGAACGCGACCTGGACGCTGGGCAGATCAACGACCTGATGCTGTGGAGCCCGGTGAGCCAGCGCTACCTGCCCATCGAACAGGTGGTCGGTGGCTTCGACAGCGTCTGGGAAGACCCGCTGATCCTGCGCCAGGACCGCAAGCGCACGCTGACGGTGATGGCCGACGTCGCCCCACAGAGCGGCGAAACCTCCTCGCAACTGCTCGCCCGCGTGCGCCCGCAGATCGAGGCGCTGCAACTGCCACCGGGCTACGAACTGGCCTGGGGCGGCGACGTGGAAAGCTCCGGTGATGCCCGCAATGGCGTACTCGGCAGCCTGCCGATGGCCTTCCTGGCGATGTTCATCATCACCGTGCTGATGTTCGCCTCGCCGCGCAAGGCGCTGCTGATCTGGCTGACCGTGCCGCTGGCGATGATCGGCGTGACCGTCGGCTTCCTGCTCACCGGCATTCCCTTCGGCTTCATGGCGCTGCTCGGGCTCCTGAGCCTGTCGGGCATGCTGGTGCGCAATGGCATCGTGCTGCTGGAGGAAGTCGACAACCTCGCCGCCGGCGGCCAGCCACCGCGCGAGGCGCTGGTGAACGCGTCCTGTGCGCGCCTGCGGCCGATCTGCCTGACTGCGCTGACCACCATCCTCGGCCTGGCTCCCCTGCTGCTGGACGCGTTCTTCCAGAGCATGTCGGTGGTGATCATGTTCGGCCTGGGTTTCGCCACGCTGCTGACATTGATCGTGCTGCCGGTGCTGTATGCCAGCGCGTATCGGCTGGGTGCAGCCAGGTAGGCCGGCCTGCAGATTGGCAAGATTCGTGGGGTGACTGACGTTGCCGCCAGCGTCGGCCACCGCCACACTCGTGACATCCAATGAACGAGTGTCGCCATGGAATCGCTGCGCCGGATCGCCTGCCTGCTCTACCCCGAGGTCATGAGCCTGGACATCACCGGGCCGCTCCAGGTGTTCGCCTCGGCCAACGTCGAGCGCCAGCGCCAGGGCCTGGCACCGGTCTATGAGCTGCTGGTACTGAGCGAACAGGCCGGGCCGGTGGCCACCTCGGCCGGCCTGCGCATCTGCGCTGACATGGGATGGCGGGAGGTCGAGCCCGCCACCTTGGATACCCTGCTGGTGCCCGGCGGGCTGGGCGTCCCGCAACAATGCGAAAACACCGACCTGCTGCGCTGGCTGGCTGCCGCCGAGCCCCAGGTGCGCCGGCTCGGCTCGGTGTGCTCCGGCGCGCTGATCCTCGCCGCAGCCGGCGTGCTCAACGGCCGTCCGGCCACCACGCACTGGGCGGATGTCGATGAGCTGTGCAGTGACTACCCCGAGGTACTGGTCCAGGGCGACCGCCTGCATACCTACGATCCGCAGCACCGCGATGGCGACGATCACGTGTTCACTTCGGCCGGCGTCACAGCCGGCATCGACCTCGCCCTGGCGCTGGTGGAAGCCGATCTCGGCCGTGCCCTCGCCCTGACCGTGGCGCGGCGGTTGGTGATGTTCCTCAAGCGCCCCGGCGGGCAGGCGCAGTTCAGTCACTGGTTGACCCCGGAACCTAGCCGCACGCCACGCCTGGCGGCACTGCTGGAGTGGATACCGGCCAACCTGGGCAGCGACCTGTCGCTGGAGGTTTTGGCCGAACAGGCGTGCATGAGCCCGCGCACACTGTCGCGGGTGTTCATCAACGAACTGGGCATGGGCCCGGGGCGCTACGTCGAACGCGTGCGCCTGGAAGCCGCCCGCGCGCTGCTGCAGGACGCCCAGGCGTCGATCAGCACGGTGTCGCGCCTGTGCGGCTTCGGTCACCCGGAGAACCTGCGCCGCACCTTCCACAAACACCTGGCGATCAGCCCGCAGGAATACGCCGAGCGCTTCGGCCAGTTGCACTGACTTCAATCCACAGCAAAGGACTTTGCCATGCTCGAACTCCGCCCCGGCTGCGAATGCTGCGACCGCGACCTGCCCGGCGACAGCGCCGACGCACGCATCTGCAGCTTCGAATGCACATTCTGCACGGACTGCGCCGAACAGGTGCTGCACGGCCATTGCCCGAACTGCGGCGGCGAACTGCTGCCACGCCCACGCCGGCCGCTGGCGAAGCTGGCGGCCAACCCGGCCTCGACCCAGCGCGTGCTCAAGCCTGCCGGCTGCCAGGGCTGAGGACGGAGCATGCTGCTGCGCACTCCGGCGATCCGCCTGCTGTTCACCAGCCAGGCGCTGTACTGGTCCTGCTCGCTGATCGGCATCACCCTCACCTCGCTGGTGGGCGCGCAGCTCACGCCGATCAACAGCCTGGCTACGCTGCCCCTGGCGATCCTGGTGCTGGGCAACCTGCTGGCGGTGCAGCCGTTGTCGCTGTTCATGCAACGCCACGGACGGCGGCGCGGCCTGCTGCTGGGCGCCGCCTGCGGCGTGTTCGGCGGGCTGCTTTGCGCGCTGGGCGTGTGGCTGGCGGACTTCCTGCTGTTCTGCCTCGGCGCGCTGCCCATCGGCGCCTACCAGGCGTCGGCGATGTATTACCGCTTCGCCGCGCTGGAAGCGGTGGACGAAACCCACAAGGGGCGCGCCACGGCCTACGTGATCGGCGGCGGCGTGCTGGCGGCGTTGCTCGCACCGAGCCTGGCGCTGTGGTCGCGCAATGCCCTGCCCGCGCCCTTCGTGGGTTCGTACCTGACCATCGCTGTGCTGGCGCTGGTCTCCCTCGCCGTGCTCAGCCGTCTGCCGGAAGGCGCAGCGCCCGCGCCATCCACCGGCGGCTGGAAGGTGATGCGCGAGCTGCTGTCGCGCCCGGCGGTCCGCGCGGCCATGGCCTGCACCGCAGCCGGCCACGGGCTGATGATCCTGATCATGAACGCCACGCCACTGGCCATGAGCTTCTGCGGGCTGCCGCTGGAGCGCTCGGTGAGCGTGATCCAGTGGCACGTGCTGGGCATGTTCCTCCCCGCCTTCGTCGCCGGCCCGCTGGTGGACCGCCTCGGCGGCCGCCGCGTGGCCTGGGTCGGCATGGCGCTGCTGGCAGTGAGTGCGGCGGTGGCGCTGAGCGGTCAGTCGGTGGCGCAGTTCCTCATCAGCTCACTGCTGCTGGGCATGGGCTGGAACCTGATGCTGGTGGCCGGCACCACCCTGCTCGCCTTCGGCCACACGCCGCAGGAGCGCGGGCATGCGCAAGGGCTGATGGAACTGGGCAACGGCAGCCTGGCGGCGCTGATGTCGTTCAGCTCCGGCGCGCTGATCACCAGCGTCGGCTGGAGCGCGGTGAACCTGCTGGTGTGGCCGGTGCTGCTGGTGGCGCTGGTGATGCTCTGGTCGGGACGGCGGGAAGTGGCGCAGGCCTGAGGGTTTGGCTGCCTACGCGGTTCGCGAGCAAGCTCGCTCCTGCAAGGAGCTCAACTGCGTAGGGCGCATAACCCGGAACGGGTTATCCGCCGCAATGGCGGATAACGCCTGAGGCGTTATTCGCCCGACGTTTCCGAGCAGGCCCAGGCCCGGCTCCAAACGAAAAAGGCGACCCGAAGGTCGCCTTTTCACTGCTCGATCGCCTGCCTTTAGTAGTAGGCGTTCTCGCGGTTGCTGTGGTCGGTGACGTCACGCACGCCCTTCAGCTCAGGGATGCGCTCGATCAGGGTCTTCTCGACACCGTCCTTCAGGGTCATCTCGACCGCACCGCAGCCCTGGCAACCGCCGCCGAAACGCAGCACGGCGATGTTGTCCTCGACCACGTCCACCAGGCTCACCTGGCCGCCGTGGCTGGCCAGGCCGGGGTTGATCTCGGTCTGCAGGTAGTAGTTGATGCGCTCGGTGATCGGGCTGTCCTCGTTGACCATCGGCACCTTGGCGTTCGGCGCCTTGATGGTCAGCTGGCCGCCCATGCGGTCGGTGGCGTAATCGACCACGGCGTCTTCCAGGAAGGGCTCGCTGATGGCGTCGATGTAGGCGGTGAAATCCTTCAGGCCGACCGGGGTGTCTTCCGGCTTCTGCTCACCCGGCTTGCAGTAGGCGATGCAGGTTTCGGCGTACGTGGTGCCCGGCTGGGTGATGAAGATGCGAATGCCGATGCCGGGAGTGTCCTGCTTGGACAGCAGCTCGGCCAGGTAATCCTGTGCGGCTTCGGTAATGGTGATAGCGCTCATGGCAACTCCTCGCAAACGTGGCGCCAGTTTACGCCAAACGGGGGGATCGGATAAAGCCCTACTGATTTAGTAGGAATAATTCGCAGGTAGGCTAAGCACTTTCCTGTAGGAGCGAGCCTGCTCGCGAATGGCCCCGCAGCGGGGGCTGGTTCGCGAGCAAGGACCGGGCGTTCCCCTCGGTCCTATAGGTTCAGGTCCGCGATCTGGTTTACAGGTTCTCGTAGCGATTCATGTCCAGCACGCCTGCCTCCACCGGCTCGGTTTCGCGCAGGTAGGCATCCAGGTCATGGAAGTAGAACCAGAACTGCGGGTTGCTGCGACGCACTCCCCAGCGGTCGGCGATCTTCTCGAAGTCCGCCGCACTCTTTACCTGCTCCAGGGCGCCGACGAAGTCCCGCACGTCGGCCGCCTTCAGGTTGAACATGAAGTTCGGGTAGCTCGACAGCACGCCTGGGTAGATGGTCAGGGTATCCAGGCCCGGCTGGTAGCGCAGCGACTCGCCCGTCATGAAGGCCACGTTGCTGTGGGCACGGTTGCGCAACACGGTGTAGATCTCGCGCTGGCCGTCCGGCAGTTCCACACGCAGCATGGTCGCCTCGGGGAACTGGTCGATGACCGGCAGGCCGGCAGCCGGGCGGCTGACCAGCCGGCTGAAGGCCTGTTCGGTGTCCTGCAGCGGCGCGGCCACGGAGTTGCGGTAGCAGGCGCCGTTTTCGCACAGGTTGATCGGGTCGGGCCGCGCATTGAGCGCCACGTAGTGCTTCAGCAATTGCTTGGCGAAGGCCAGCTTGGCGCCCTTCTCCGGCAGGAACAGCCCGGTGGGCGCGTCGCTGTCGGTGGTGTAGTAGTCGGCCCACATCTTCAGCTTGCCGCTGCTCTGGTACCAGTCATCCAGCAGCTTCTTGCGCGCACCGACGGGCATCAGGCGCAGGAAGTTCTGTTCGGCGCCGTTGCGGATCAGGTCGAAGTACAGACGCGTCTGCGCCTGGTGGGCGACGTTGCCGAACACGTCGAAGTTCACCACCAGCCCGTAGTAGGTGCGCTCCAGCAGCGGGTAGTCCATCCACCAGAGGGTCTGCGGCACGCCGCCGATCAGGCCCTTGCGCACCGACGCGCTGTCGTACTGGCGGAAGATGCTCAGCACGGCGTTGTCATTGCCGGCCCAGATGTCCGCCCAGGTCGGCGCGGGCGCCTCGTCATAGACATCCTGGCGCAGCTCTTCGTATTTATTGCGCTTGTCGCGGTAGGAGCGCCATTGCGACAGCATCGCGCCGACGTCGTCGATCTGCCCCGGCAGCGCCAGCAGCGGCGAGGCCTGGCGCTGGAATTTCGGATCGGTGACATAGAGGTCGTGGTCCGGGTCCTGGAACACCGCCCAGAAGTTGTCGCGGATCACGTCGGTGGCGATCTGCCCACGGCACACCGGCCCGCGGATGAAGGTACGGACGAAGTACTCGGCGTTGTCCAGCATGAACTGGTAGCGCGCCCGCGCCGGAATCGCCTCGAAGGTCACGAAGGGGTTGGCGCGGTGCTGCAGGCCGTAGCCGGGCACCTTGTCGGTAGTCCAGGGGGTGCCGTAGAACAGCTCCTGGTTGCGCTTGAGCCGCGCCTCGTTGAGCGGATAGGTGATGTGCGTCTTGTGCACGATCACACCCTGGATCGGCCACAGGCGGTAATAGAAGGTATTGCCCGGATCGTCGTTCGGCCGCCGCGTGGCGATGGGGTCGATGGGCTGGCCGCTGGGCGTGCGCGAGCGCACCAGCTGGAAGAAGTGCCCCGGCTCGCCGCGCTCGGTGAAGTACAGGTGGGCGAGGAACAGGTGCTCGTAGATCCAGCGCGACACCAGGCTCTGACGGGCGCCGGGCTGGTTGAGGAAGCTTTCCCACTCGGCGATCTGCTGCGCTTCGCCGCTGCCCGGCTGCCAGGCCAGTTCGTCCACCGGCGCGCCCTGGGCCAGCCAGGTCTTGATGGTTTTCAGCTGCTTGTCGGTCAGGCCGGTAACGGCGAAGGGCATGCCGCTGCGCGGGTTCTTCGCCACGAAGTCGTCGATGGTCGCGGGCGTCGGGCACTGGTTGGTGCGGTTGATCGACAGGTCGAGGCCATCGGGGATCTTCGCGTTGGGCACCAGTGGGTGGTCATGCCCCAGGTCGATCATCCGTGCCATCAGCGCCGCCTGGCTGCCGCGGCCATCGAGCACCGACCAGAAGTCCTTGCGTCGCCAGGCATCCGCACCGTGGGCGTCGAGGAACAGCCGGGTGGTGTCCTGCGCCTTGGTACGCGCGCCGTCATACACCGGCAGCTTGTTCGCGCCGCGTTGCGCGCCTTCGGCGGCCGTCAGGTTGAGCTGGCACGGCGAGTCGTAACAGGCATGGCAGGCCACGCATTTCTCGGTGAAGATCGGTTGGATATCGCGGGTGTAGGACATCGATTCGGCACGCAGGCCTACGCTGGCCATTAGCAGGGCCAGCAGCACGAGGATCCGGGGGAGCATGGGGGTGTTCCTTGGCCAGTAACGCCGGCAAGTCTATCAATTCGCGGCCCGGCCGGCTCCGCGCCTTTTGGCTAGCGCGCGTCGCGCTCCAGGGTGGATAGCTCGTGGCGCAGCAGTATCGGCAGCTCGGCGGCCTCGAACTGACCGGCGAACAGCGGCACGGCAAAGGCGTAGCCATCGCCGCTGCGCTTGAGCACGAAAGCCAGTTGCAGCCGCGCCAGGGAGGCCTTGAGCGCCACAGCATCGATGCGCTCGCCGAACAGCTCGATCAGCGCCGCCAGGCCGGTGCCGGTATGCTGCGCACAGTGGTAGACGATGATCCGGTCCAGGCGGCAGGCCGTCTCGTCCTGGCTCAGGCGGCCCCAGCCGGCCAGTGCATCCTGTACCGCCTGGGAGGCCAGCGCGCCTTTGAGTTGCAGCCGCTCGATCACCCGCGCCCCCGGCGGCAGCGCCTCCAGGCATTCCTGGCAGAGGATGGCGACCAAATTGGCGCGCTGGCCGCTGGCGTCCACCAGGTCTTCCAGCAGGGTGTCGCTGGCGAACCCCAGCCGCAGCCGCGCCAGGGGCACACTGGCCAGTTCGCGGCAGGCCTGGCGCTCCAGCGCGCCGATGGTCAGCACCTCGCCGAAGTTGCGCAGCGGCGACTGGTAGTCCAGCACGGCAGTGGCATAGAGGTCCCAGAAACCGGCCAGCATGAACCAGCAACGCCCCTCCTCGCTCAATGCGCGCAAGGTCGATAGCTGTGGATAGCCGTTGGCGGCCTCGTCACGGAAGAACAGGTCGGCCTCGTCGATCAGCAGGAACAGGCGCTTGCCGAGTTGCTGGGTATTGATGTGTTCGATGATCGCCTCCAGCGTGCTTTCTGCAGGAAGGCCGAATTGCAGCGCCAGCCGTGGCGTGAGCCGGTGGTCGCGGAGCGACACATAGTGGCAGACCACCTGCGGATGATCCTCCAGGCGCCGCTGCACGGCCTTGAGCAGACTGCTCTTGCCCAACTGCCGGCCGCCGACCACCAGGTAATTGGCCGGCTCGCGGTTGAGTACTCGCGCCAGCAACTGGTCGCGGCCGAAGAACGAGCTGGCGCGCACCACGCCGCCGCGCGTCTGATACGGCGAGATGCGGGTCAGCCGCAGCTGTGCGGCGAGCAGGCGCAGCAGCAGCTCGCCGGGGTTGCCGCCCAGCAACCATTGGGTCTGCTCGCGGGCGTCGATCGCCACGCAGAGATTGGCGGTATCGGCGCAGTACTTCAGCAATTGTTCCTGGCGCTCGCCGAGCAGCACCAGCATCACGTCGAGCCCGGTGTGGGAAACGCGCAGGTGCTGGAGGACGCGGGTCTCGTTCTCCTCAGTCGCCGGCACATAGACCAGGCAACGATCCAGGGAAACCGGCACATCCTCGGGCAGCTTCCACTCGAACACCCGCCCCGGCAGCGACCAGCCCCAGCTCACCTGGCAACTGGCACCCAACGCCAGGGCCAGCGCCTGGGCGCGCTGCTCCGCTTCGGCGCCCACGTAGGCCAGCGCCTGCTGCCAGCTCTGCGCTTCGATGCCGGCGGCACGCAGGGTTGCCCTGCGCCGCCCGAGCAGACCGAGCAGGCGGTCGACCCTGGGCAGGTCCGCCGGCGGCAAGTCCAGCAGGCGTTGCGGGCGCAGCTGCACCGGCCCCAGCAAAGGGTGGCGGAACAGCAGGAGCAACGCGGCGATGACGAACAGCAGCGCGCAGATGATCACCAGCCAGCGCAGGTTCTCCACCAGCGGGCTGTCGTTCGAGGCCTTGTCCGCGGACTCCAGGCAGAAGTTCATCAGGTAGCGCGCGGGAACCGGCGGGCTCCCCGGCCGGCAGCTCCACTCGCTGCTGCGCGGCGGCATGTCGACGATGACTTGCTTGCCGGCCAGGTCGCCCATCTCGCTGCGATCCGCGACGGTCATCAGCAGGCGCTGCGGCTGCGGCGAAACGACGTTCAACACGGGATGTTCGATGGAGGGCGCGAAAGCCTGGATGTTCTCGGGCCAGTGGCCCTCGATCTGCTGCGCCTCCATCATCGCCGTTCGCCAGGCGGCCATTTCGCCGAAGAACTGTTCGAACGCCGCATTGCCCAGTGCCGCATCGCGGGTGAAAGGATTGAGCCGGGGCGCCAACACAGCGCTGACCAGCAGAAAGGTCACACTGGCAATGACCAGCAGGCGCTTGTAGCTCACCGCGCCCCGCTGGCGACTCAGGCCTCGACGCATGCGTCCAGCACTTGGCGGCCCGTCTGCCGGATGATCTCGCAGCGCCATACCAGGCGCGCCGAATCCCCGTGACCGCGGACGGTGATCAGGTTGTTCCAGAACAGCCGACGCAGCTCGCCATCGGCCAGGTACGGGCTGGCGCGCCCCAGGTCGTCCGCCTCCAGGCGCAGGCGCAGGCGTTCACGTGAGCTGTCGGTTTCGCTCAGCGGCAGGAAGGCCTGCCAGAGCCGGGCACTGCGGGACAGTAGTTGATGCAGCGCTTGGCGGGACTCCGCGGTCAGCACGGTGTACTGCACCAGCCACTCCAACCCCTCCTCCGCCAGCGCCGGGTGGCCGCCGCAGCTTTCCAGCAGCTCGCCGAGCATGGCCTGGTCGAAGCGCTGCCCGGGCCAACGGCGCTGGGCGAGCAGCGCCAGGTCGGCGAGGGTCAACTCGGACCAGTGGCTGACCTGAGCGATGTTCAGCAGCGAGAGGTCGCCACTGCGGTATTTCAGGTCGGCCAGCGCTTCCCCGCCGCACAACAACAGATGCAGGCGGCCACTGTGCATTTCACTCAGGCTGCGCAGGATGCCGGCGAGCATCTCGCGCAGCTCCGCGGTGCCCTGCTCGAAACGGCTGACCAGGCAAAATATCCGTTCGCCGGCCAGCAGGCGGCGCTCCAGGGCGGCTTCGAAGTCGTAGTCCGAGGTGATGTCGGCGAAGCCACACTGGCGGCCGATGGCGGCGAAGTAGTCGCTGCTGGCGGTGCTGGCGCTGTAGGGCGGCTGGATATGCAGCACCGACTGTTCGCCGTAAAGCCCACGGGCACGAGTCAGCAGCTCCTGGCGGAACGGCGGCTGGCCCCAGTGCGCCTGGGACAGCAGCAGGACGATGGGATACGGCGTGAGCCTGCGCAACTGGTCGAACAACGAGTCGATGTAGGGCGCGAAAGGCACGCCGCCGGCAGCCTCGGCCTGCAGCGGGAATTCCGGTTCGAAGCCCGCGGCACTGAACAGGCGGTTGGTTTCCGACTCGGTCAGGCGCAGGTAGCGGGCGCAGGCGATGAGCTTGTCGCGGGATTTCGGGTTAGGCAGCGACAGGCCGTTGCGCCAGTTGTTCACCGCCTCGCGGCTCAGGCCGATTTCCGTCGCCACGCCCGAAGCGCTGGCGCGAATGCGCCGCATATAGAGCGTCAGCAGTTGCGAAAATGCATCCGTATCCAAGGTCGCCAATCCATAGCTTGCGTGGGGCGGCCAGCTGCGCCGCACGCTCCATCCCTGCCGGTCCTGCGATGCTGCCGGCTGCATGATCCGGCAGGCGATCATGGCGCCCTGCCGACGGCGAGCAGGCAGATAGCCACTACCTCTCGCCGCGCGCCAGCATACGCATGGCCGGGTTTTGCGCCTAGATGGGTGCGACAGCGTTTCGCTTTTGGCTGCGACGGGTTTCGCATTTCACGGTAGCGGACCGATGGGCCGGAAGCTGGCGCATCAGTCCGCGCCATCGGCAACCTCGGGTTCCTCGCGCTTTTCGCTGAGGTCGCTGTACTCGACCCACCCATACAGCAGCGGCAGGACGATGGCGAG
Organism: Pseudomonas sp. AU11447; assembly: GCF_001672555.2. NCBI lineage: Bacteria > Pseudomonadati > Pseudomonadota > Gammaproteobacteria > Pseudomonadales > Pseudomonadaceae > Pseudomonas > Pseudomonas sp. AU11447. The sequence goes on from NZ_LZDG02000074.1 coordinate 25,166, forward strand.
TACCACGCCCAGGCCCAGCCACATCCAGAAACCCTTGAAGAACACCAGCGCCAGCACGGTCAGGATCACCGCATGCAGCAAGCCCTTGGCCATCTGCCAGAGCACCAGCCCGGTCTTGATCACGCCGGCGGGGCCGACGCCCGTCTGGCGCGCCACCTTGGCGATTTCGGCGATGCCCTCCACCAGCGCCTTGGCTTTCTCCTCCTGCTCGCGCTCTTCCTCGATCAACTTGCGCAGGGGCACCGGTCGCGCCACGCAGACACTGGTGTCCTCCTCCCCTTCCTCGCGCTGAACGTCCAACTGGGCGGTGACGATGGGTGCGATGAAGGGCTCGCGGTGATACAGGTCGGAGCGATTCACCAGCTTGCCGTCGAGGAAATGGTGGCGCTGGGTTTCGCCGACCTGGCCATGGAACACCTCGACCACCGCCGCGCGCAGGCCGCGCTCGAACAGGCTCTCCAGCAGCAGCAGCGGCAGGTTGGCGCGCACCGAGGTGTCGAAGTCCAGGCGGATGTACTCGGGCTGCGCGCTGAACTGCTGGTTGAACCATTCGCCCTGCCAGACTCCCGAAAGATCGACGCCCAGGCGCTGCTGGTAGACGAGGGATTTCTCCTCGTCACCCCGCATCAGGTTGACCAGCGACAGCACGCACAGCTCGTGCGGGCCCTGCTCCTTGAAAAACAGCATCAGGGTGTTGGCGTTCTGCGACATGGGTGTCTCCTTGCGTACGGATTCCTTGGGCGAGCGGCCAGCGACGCGAAACTTCCTCATCCGTGCCGCCTTGTGCCGTGGATTCTTCCAGCAAGCCCGTCGTCAGGCAGTTCCGGACTTGTCAGGTCCGGCCGGGGCGCGGTTGACAGGACGTCAAGTCGTCCCTCGCGCCAACATGAGCAGAATTCATGGAAAACCGCGAACCACCGGAAAGCTGTGCAGCTTTGCTATCATCAGCGACCTTTCGCCACGCCCTTTTCCCCCAGGTATTCCAATGATCGACCGTGCCGCACGCCTGCAAGCCCTCCAGCAAGCCCTCAAGGAGCGCATCCTGATCCTCGACGGCGGCATGGGCACCATGATCCAGAGCTACAAGCTGCAGGAAGAGGACTACCGTGGCGCGCGCTTCGCCGACTGGCCGAGCGACGTGAAGGGCAACAACGACCTGCTGCTGCTCAGCCGCCCGGACGTGATCCAGGCCATCGAGAAGGCCTACCTCGATGCCGGCGCCGACATCCTCGAGACCAACACCTTCAACGCCACCCGCGTGTCGCAGGCCGACTACGACATGCAGGAACTGGCCTACGAGATGAACGTCGAGGGCGCGCGCCTGGCCCGTGAAGTGGCTGACGCCAAGACCGCCGAAACCCCGGACCGCCCGCGCTTCGTCGCCGGCGTCCTCGGCCCGACCAGCCGCACCTGCTCGATCTCCCCGGACGTCAACGACCCCGGCTTCCGCAACGTCACCTTCGACGAACTGGTGGAGAACTACAGCGAATCCACCCGCGGCCTGATCGAGGGCGGCGCGGACCTGATCCTGATCGAGACCATCTTCGACACCCTCAACGCCAAGGCCGCGATCTTCGCCGTGCAGGGCGTCTATGAAGAGCTGGGCGTCGAGCTGCCGATCATGATCTCCGGCACCATCACCGACGCCTCCGGCCGCACCCTGTCCGGCCAGACCACCGAGGCCTTCTGGAACTCGGTGCGCCACGCCAACCCGATCTCCGTCGGCCTCAACTGCGCCCTCGGTGCGAAAGAGCTGCGCCCGTACCTGGAAGAGCTGGCGACCAAGGCCGGGACCCACGTCTCCGCCCACCCCAACGCCGGCCTGCCGAACGCCTTCGGCGAGTACGACGAGACCCCGGCGGAAATGGCAGTGGTCGTGGAAGAGTTCGCCTCATCCGGCTTCCTCAACATCATCGGCGGCTGCTGCGGCACCACGCCGGGCCATATCGAGGCCATCGCCAAGGCCGTGGCCAAGTACGCGCCACGCGCCATCCCGGAGATTCCCAAGGCCTGCCGCCTGTCCGGCCTGGAACCCTTCACCATCGACCGCAACTCGCTGTTCGTGAACGTCGGCGAGCGCACCAACATCACCGGCTCGGCCAAGTTCGCGCGGCTGATCCGCGAGGAGAACTACGCCGAAGCGCTGGAAGTGGCGCAGCAGCAGGTGGAAGCCGGCGCCCAGGTGATCGACATCAACATGGACGAGGGCATGCTCGACTCCAAGGCGGCCATGGTGAAGTTCCTCAACCTGATCGCCTCCGAGCCGGACATCTCCCGCGTGCCGATCATGATCGACTCCTCCAAGTGGGAGGTGATCGAAGCCGGCCTGAAGTGCATCCAGGGCAAGGGCATCGTCAACTCCATCTCCATGAAGGAAGGCGTCGAGCAGTTCAAGCACCACGCCCGCCTGTGCAAGCGCTATGGCGCCGCCGTGGTGGTGATGGCCTTCGACGAAGCCGGCCAGGCCGATACCCAGGCGCGCAAGGAAGAAATCTGCCAGCGCTCCTACGACATCCTGGTCAACGAAGTGGGCTTCCCGCCGGAAGACATCATCTTCGACCCGAACATCTTCGCGGTCGCCACCGGTATCGAGGAACACAACAACTACGCGGTCGACTTCATCGAGGCCTGCGCCTACATCCGTGACAACCTGCCCTACGCACTGACCTCGGGCGGGGTGTCCAACGTGTCGTTCTCGTTCCGTGGCAACAACCCGGTGCGCGAGGCGATCCACTCAGTGTTCCTCTACTACGCGATCCAGAACGGCCTGACGATGGGCATCGTCAACGCCGGCCAGCTGGAGATCTATGACGAGATTCCGAAGGAGCTGCGCGACAAGGTCGAGGACGTGGTGCTCAACCGCAGTCCGGACGCCACCGAGGCGCTGCTGGCCATCGCCGACAACTACAAGGGCGGCGGCGCGGTCAAGGAAGTGGAAGACGAAGAGTGGCGCAGCCACAGCGTCGAGAAGCGCCTGGAGCATGCCCTGGTCAAGGGCATCACCACCTTCATCGTCGAAGACACCGAGGAATGCCGGCAGAAGTGCGCGCGCCCCATCGAGGTCATCGAAGGCCCGCTGATGTCCGGCATGAACGTGGTCGGTGACCTGTTCGGCGCCGGCAAGATGTTCCTCCCGCAGGTGGTGAAATCCGCCCGCGTGATGAAGCAGGCCGTGGCGCACCTGATTCCCTTCATCGAAGCGGAAAAAGGCGACAAGCCCGAGGCCAAGGGCAAGATCCTCATGGCCACGGTGAAGGGTGACGTCCACGACATCGGCAAGAACATCGTCGGTGTGGTGCTGGGCTGCAACGGCTACGACATCGTCGACCTGGGCGTGATGGTCCCGGCGGAGAAGATCCTGCAGACCGCCCGCGAGCAGAAGTGCGACATCATCGGCCTGTCCGGCCTGATCACGCCGTCGCTGGACGAGATGGTCCACGTGGCCAAGGAGATGCAGCGGCAGAACTTCAGCCTGCCCCTGCTGATCGGCGGCGCCACCACCTCCAAGGCGCACACCGCGGTGAAGATCGACCCGCAGTACAGCAACGACGCGGTGGTCTACGTCACCGACGCCTCCCGCGCGGTGGGCGTGGCGACCACGCTGCTGTCCAAGGAAATGAAGCCCGAGTACGCCCGCAAGCTCCGCGAAGAGTACGCGGAAGTGCGCGAACGCACCGCCAACCGCAGCGCGCGCACCGAGCGCCTGAGCTACGAACAGGCCATCGCCGCCAAGCCGAAGTTCGACTGGGCCGGCTACCAGCCGCCGGTGCCGAGCTTCACCGGCGTCAAGGTGCTGGATGATATCGACCTCAACGTGCTGGCCGAGTACATCGACTGGACGCCCTTCTTCATCTCCTGGGACCTGGCCGGCAAGTACCCGCGCATCCTCACCGACGAAGTCGTAGGCGAAGCGGCGACCAGCCTGTTCAACGACGCCCAGGCGATGCTGAAGAAGCTGATCGACGAGAAGCTGATCAAGTCCCGTGCCGTGCTGGGCTTCTGGCCGGCCAACCAGGTGCACCACGACGACCTGGAAGTCTACGGCGACGACGGCCACAAGCTGGCCACCCTGCACCACCTGCGCCAGCAGACCATCAAGCCCGACGGCAAGCCGAACTTCAGCCTGGCCGACTTCGTCGCGCCGAAGGACAGCGGCGTGAAGGACTACGTCGGCGGCTTCATCACCACCGCCGGCATCGGCGCCGAGGAAGTGGCCAAGGCCTACGAGGCCAAGGGCGACGACTACAGCGCGATCATGGTCAAGGCCCTGGCCGACCGCCTCGCCGAAGCCTGCGCCGAATGGCTGCACGAGCGCGTGCGCAAGGAATACTGGGGTTACCAGCCCGAGGAACACCTGGACAACGAGGCGCTGATCAAGGAGCAGTACGTCGGCATCCGTCCGGCGCCCGGCTACCCGGCCTGCCCGGACCACACCGAGAAAGGCACGCTGTTCCAGCTGCTCGATCCGCAGGGCCTGTCCGGCGTGACCCTGACCGAGCACTACGCGATGTTCCCCGCCGCCGCCGTCAGCGGCTGGTACTTCGCCCATCCGCAGGCGCAGTACTTCGCCGTGGGCAAGCTCGACAAGGACCAGATCGAACGCTACAGCGCGCGCAAGGACCAGGCAATCAGCACCAGCGAGCGCTGGCTGTCGCCGAACCTGGGCTACGACAACTGATCTGACGCCCCACGCCGCAGCCGGGCCCGCCCGGCGCGGCGGTTTCGTCAGGCAGGTCCGCGGCCTGGGGAAAAGCTTCGCTGCATATCCTGCGCAGATGCGGGATAATCCCGCCATCCTGGGCACCCCCAGGGCACAACGGATCGAAGCTGGCCACCCGCCAGGCTTCCGCTGAAGAGAGAATCACAGATGAAATACCTCACCCCCGAACAAATGGCCAAGCCTCGCAAACGCCGCCTGCTGAAGAAGCTGCGCCTGGGCGAGTTCCAGGAGTTCGGCTTCAGCCTCGAAGTGAACTACACCGGCGACCTGGATGACGTGCTCGACCAGTGGATCGCCTTCGTCGAATCCGAAGGCTGGGTCTTCGTCGGCGGCGCCACCGAAGACGGCGAGTTCACCGGCTACCTGTGCCTGAACGACGTCGGCAGCCTGACCGAAGCCGACCGCGAGACCACCCGTCTGTGGCTGGAAAAGCAGTCCTGGGTGAAATCCTTCGAACTGGGCGAGCTGAGCGACTGCTGGCACGGCCTGTTCGAGGAGTAAGCACTCCTTGCGCAAAGCGTGGGCGGGCCTCCCCGCCCGCCCACGTCCATCAGCTCACCTCAGATCGCCACCTGCGCCTCGACCTCCTGCAACTTGCGCCGCGCCAGCGCCAGGTTGGCTTTCACCTTGTCCAGCACGTAGTACATGAACACCCCTTCGTGCTTCGCCATCGGGCGGATGATGTGGTACTGCCGGCCGAGGGTGATGAGGATGTCCTCGATCACGTCGTTGAGCGCCAGGGACTTCATGGTCTTCAGCTTGGCGCGCACCACCTCGGTGTTGCCCGCGGCCGCCAGTTCCAGGTCCACGCCGCCTCCTGCCTGCCCGAGCAGCATGCCGCTCTTGGCATCCACCACGGCCGACGCCAGGGCACCATCCAGGTTCAGCAGTTCGTCCAGCGATTGTTGCAGTGCTGCCATAGCGATTACTCCTTGAGTGCGCGTCCTGTTATAGGGGCCCCGCGACCGCGCGCGCCGCGAAGCCTTTTGTCTCAGCCGGCCAGCGACAGATCCGCCAGCCGGGTTGCCGTTCGCTTGGCCTGGTAGAGCACCTGGCCAAGCATCTCCTCGCGATCGGCGACCAGGTTGAGGATCATCGGATGGCTCGGATGCGGTATGTCGACGATGACGATGTAGCCCTCGCTGGCCTCGACTATCACGTTCTGGTGCGGGCCGACCTCGCTCTCCTGGCCGACCATGGCGCCAAGGGCCGAAATCGAGCAGGCCATGGCTGCCAGCTTGGAAACCTCCAGCCCCTTGCCGGCGCGGGAGGCCACCTCGAAGCCGTCGGTGGTGGCGATCACCGCCGCGCTCAGCCGCCCCAGGCTGGCGCCGAGCTCATCCAACGCCTGTTCGGCGTCGTTCCGCAGTCTTTCCGGCAAGCTCGTCAAGGCGTGTTCCATGGTCGACTCCAGTCGGTTGCAAACGTCAGGCTTCAGGCCGCCGTGCATTCCAGTTGCAGCAGGAGCAGGTCGAGCAGCATGCGCACCTGCTCCGCCTCGCGTACGTCCACTTCGACTACCGGGAAGCTGTGGCCGGCCCGCGCCAGCGCGGCGGCGTAGTCATCCAGGCCGGGGACGGGATGCCCTGGCAGTCGCCCGACGCCGATGACACAGGGCGCACCGGCGATGCAGTCGGCAAAGCCATCGAGGTAAACCTGCAGGTCGCCCAGCGGATCGGGCCGCGAGTTGTCGATCAGGATCACCAGCCCCAGCGCCCCGCGCGCGAGGATGCCCCACATGAAGGCGAAGCGCGCCTGACCGGGCGTGCCGTACAGGCGCAGGCGCTCATCGGGCCCGAGCACCACTTCGCCGTAGTCCAGGCCGACCGTAGTGCGTGCCTTGTCCAGGTTGGGATCGTTGTTCTGCACATCGGTGCTGACCGGCTCGATATCGCTGATCGCGGCGATGGCGGTGGTCTTGCCGGCGCCCATGGTGCCGGTGAAGAGGATCTTGTATTCCCTCATCGACCGGCCTCCGAAGCACCGCCAAGGCCGAAGTGGCGGCGGATGCGCGCCAGCAGGCCGACGGGGGCGGCTGCCTGTTGCTCGGGCCGCGCCGGCAGGGCCTCGCCGGGCTGGAGCATGTCCTGGGCGGCCATCAGGCGGGCGAAGCTCTCCGCCACGTGGCGCGGCACGCCGGAGCGCTCGCAAAGCTCGTCCAGGCTCATGGTCCTTGCACCGAGCAGCGTGGCCAGCCGGACGTAGCGGTGATCACCCTTGAGCAGCGCCGCTGCCGGCCAGTGCTTCAGGCGCAGAGCTTCACCCGTGGAATGCGCCGGCCGCTGGCCGATGGCGCGGGCGGCACGTTCCAGGCAATCGAATACCTCGCTGGCACGCAGCGGCCAGTGCACCCAGAGCGGTTCACCCTCGGCCGTGCGCAACTGCACCCGCGGCTCGCCCTCCTCGCCCTCCACCAGCAGGTCGGCCGGGCCATCGACATACGCCCAGCTCGCCAACGTGCGACCACTGAGCAAGCCGACAATGGACTTGAACACCACCTGATCACGCAACGCCATCCGGGCGAACCCGTAGGTGTACTGAAGCTGGTACGGCTGATTCATCGGCGCGCTCCCTTGGGCCAACAAACACCATCAACCTGCACGGGTTGATCAGGAGGCTCACCGGGACGTTGGAGGATGCCGAGCACAAGCTCGCAGAGGGCGCGGACGAACGTCCGGCCTGCTTGGCAACCCCGCGGTCATGGCCCTTGCGGGCGGTAGATCGGTGGCTTTGCGTCCCTGGCTTTCGCACAGGTTTGCCCTGGTCAATTGAATTTCAGCGTAGTACGCCGCCTTCGTTCGCCAAGCCGAAAAAACGTGACGGACCTCACACAAACATCGGAAATATCACCGGAACAACTTCGCAATGTTCGTAGGCATATTCCGCCCCAAAAGGGAGCAGGAAGCCTGCCCTTCGGCTAGGATTTCCCACAGCGGCGCCTCACCGGCACGGCCCGCCGGATATCCACAACAAGCCGGAATTCACTGCCCCGAGACGCCATGCTAGAGCGCCAGCGGTTCCAGAACATTCTCAGCCTGGGCCTGCCGATCATCGGCGGCATGCTCAGCCAGAGCCTGCTCAACCTGGTGGATGCAGCCATGGTTGGCCACCTGGGGGAGAAATCCCTCGCCGGGGTCGGCATCGGCAGCTACGCCAACTTCGTCGCCATCTCCCTGGTGATGGGGCTGGGGGCCGGCGTACAGGCGCTGGTAGCTCGCCGGCGGGGCGAAGGTCGCAGCGACGAGCTGGCCGCACCGCTGAACTGCGGGCTGCTGGTCGCGCTGGGCCTGTCGCTGCCGATCACGCTGATCTGCCTGCTGTTCGCCGAGCCCATCGTCCGCGCCCTGTCCAGCGACCCTGACGTGCTGGCGGTCGGCATCCCCTACTTCGAATGGCGCGCGCTGTCGGTGCTCGCCGTGGGCCTGAACTTCTCCTTCCGGGGCTACTGGAACGGCACCCGGCGATCAGGCATGTACATGCGCACTCTGGTGGTCATGCACCTCGCCAACGCGGCGATCAGCTACAGCCTGATCCACGGCCTGTTCGGCCTGCCGCGCATGGGCGCGGTGGGCAGCGGCCTGGGCACCACCCTGGCGTTGTACATCGGCTCGCTGATCTACGCCTGGATTACCTGGCGCGATGCACGCGCCCAAGGCTGTCACCCGCGCCTGCCGAGCGAGCGCGACGTCCGCACGTTGTTGCGCCTGTCGTTGCCCAACTCGCTGCAGCAGTTCTTCTTCGCCGCCGGCATCACCCTGCTGTTCTGGATCATCGCCCAGGTCGGCACCCGCGAACTGGCCGTGGCCCACGTGCTGATCAACCTGGCGCTGTTCCTGATCCTGCCTGGCGTCGGCCTGGGCATGGCGGCAACCACCCTGGTCAGCCAGAGCATGGGCGAGCGCGATTTCGACAGCGCGCACCGCTGGGGCTGGGACGTGGTGAAGGTGGCGGCCTGTGGGCTGGCGCTGCTGGGTGCGCCGTTCTGGATATTCCCCGAGGCCATCCTGCGGCTGTTCGTCAGCGACCCTGCGCTGATCGAACTGGGCCGCGTGCCGCTGATGCTCACCGGCATGGGCATGGTGATCGACGCCACGGCGCTGGTGCTGACCCAGGCACTGCTCGGCGCGGGCGCCGTGCGCACGGTGATGGCAGTCAGCCTGGGTAACCAGTGGCTGTTCTTCCTGCCGCTGGCCTACCTGGTCGGCCCGGTACTGGGCGGCGGCCTGCTGGCGATCTGGAGCATGCAGATTCTGCAGCGCGGGCTGGCCTCGGCGATCTTCGCGGTGATGTGGCAGAAGCGCCAGTGGACGCAGATCGAACTCTAGCGCCAGCTCCGTCAGGAGCTAGGCTTGCAGGCAAAAGGAGGATGAACGATGGACGAGCAACAGAACAAGCCGCCGACCTTCTGGCAGATGCTGCACAGCGTGCTGGCCGCGGCTTTCGGCGTGCAGAGCGGGCGCAACCGGGCGCGCGACTTCACCCACGGCAAGCCCAGTCACTTCATCGCCATGGGCATTCTCTTCACGCTGATCTTCGTGCTGCTGCTGTACGGGCTGGTGCAACTGGTGCTGCATTTCGCCGGGCTGTAGGACAGGCGGCGAGGCGTTTGGTACCAGCGGGCCGCAGGACGGCCCGCCGGCACTGCTGTCACTGATGGCTGACCCAGAACACCGCGGTCGCGACCACCAGCAGGATCAGGATGAATGCGGCGCGGGCATCGACGACGCTGTCGCTGGTCTTGTTCGACGTTTCTTCGCTCATGCTTCCCCCATCTTCTCGTTATTGGCTGAAGAACCACACCACGAGTTAAGACCAGCTCTGCCCGCCCCGCTACTCCCGCCCTGCTTCGAAAGCCGTTAGGCTGGCTGCTCGACAAGCACAACGACAAGAACAAGGAACAGTAATGAACCTGGTATCGCTACAGGACACCGTCGCGCCCGAGGGTGTCTGCTATGGCTGCGGCGGCAGCAACCCGCACGGACTGCACATCAAGAGCCGCTGGCACGAGGACGGTATCCACGTGGTTGCCGAACACCTACCCGAGGCCAAGTACTGCGGCTGGCCGGAGCTGGTCTACGGCGGCCTGATCGCCATGCTGGTGGACTGCCACTCCAACTGGACCGCCATGGCCTACCACTACCGCGCCGAGGGCCGCGAGCCAGGCAGCCTGCCGCGTATCGACTGCGTCACCGGCAACCTGGGCATCAAGTACATCAAGCCGACGCCCATGGGCGTGCCGCTGACCCTCAGGGCGCATGTCGAGGGCGAAGTCGGCCGCAAGAGCCGGATCATCTGCGAGGTTTACGCCGGCGACGTGCTGACCTGCGTCGGCGACTCGATCTTCGTCCGCGTCGACACCTCGCAACTGCGTGATGCTGCCCACGGCCGCGAAGCCTGATCGACTGCCAATTGCACCGCTGCCGTTTGAAATGGGTATAAAGGGCAGCGCCGCAACGGCGAGCCCGGGCACCGGCGCAAGCCCCCGTCCCGCCTGAGCCTCAGGCCTGGCGCGGCTTAGATCCGAAAGTTCTCGCCATATACTCAAACATCACTTTTGCGCATATTCCCGAACTGGTATCGTGCGCCCCACTCCGCGTGGAGCGCGTTGCCGTGCGCGCTGGGAAACGCAGTACGCCCTGAGCGCTATAGCCTGACAGCAGGATGATTCATGTACGTATATGACGAATACGATCAAAGGATCGTAGAGGATCGCGTCAAGCAGTTCCGCGATCAGACCCACCGTTACCTGGCGGGCGAACTGACCGGCGAGGAATTCCGCCCGCTGCGTCTGCAGAATGGCCTGTACATCCAGCGCTATGCGCCCATGCTGCGCGTGGCCGTGCCTTACGGCCTGCTGAACTCCCAGCAGGTTCGCAAGCTGGCGCAGATCGCCCGCGACTACGACAAGGGCTACGCGCACATCAGCACCCGCCAGAACGTCCAGTACAACTGGCCGGAACTGGAAGACGTGCCGGAAATCCTCGCCGAGCTGGCCACCGTGCAGATGCACGCGATCCAGACCAGCGGCAACTGCATCCGCAACACCACCACCGACCAGTTCGCCGGCGTCGCCCATGACGAGCTGGTCGATCCGCGCCCCTGGTGCGAGATCATCCGCCAGTGGTCGACCTTCCACCCCGAGTTCGCCCACCTGCCGCGCAAGTTCAAGATCGCCGTCAACGGCGCCGTGAGCGACCGTGCCGCCATCGAGGTGCACGACATCGGCCTGGAAGCAGTGCAGAACGAAGCCGGCGAGCTGGGCTTCCGCGTCTCCGTCGGCGGCGGCCTGGGCCGTACGCCGATCGTCGGCAACTTCATCAATGAATTCCTGCCGTGGAAGCACCTGCTGTCCTACCTGGACGCCATCCTGCGCGTGTACAACCGCTATGGCCGTCGGGACAACAAGTACAAGGCGCGCATCAAGATCCTGGTGAAAGCGCTGACGCCGGAAGTCTTCGCCCAGAAGGTCGACGCCGAATGGGCGAACCTGAAGGACGGCCCGAGCACCCTGACCGACGCCGAGCTGCAGCGGGTGGCCGCGCACTTCGTCGACCCGGCCTACCAGGCCCTGGAAAACCAGGACGCCGCCCTCGCCCAGCTCGACGCCGAGAACCCCGGCTTCGCCCGCTGGCGTAGCCGCAACACCTTCGCCCACAAGAAGCCCGGCTATGTCGCCGTGACCCTGTCGCTCAAGCCCACCGGCGTGGCGCCCGGCGACATCACCGACAAGCAGCTGGACGTGGTCGCCGACCTGGCCGATCGCTACAGCTTCGGCGAAGTGCGCAACAGCCATAACCAGAACATCATCCTCGCCGACGTCGAGCAGGCGCAGCTGTTCACCCTCTGGGGCGAACTGCGCGAGAACGGTTTCGCCACCCCGAACGTGGGCCTGCTGACCGACCTCATCTGCTGCCCGGGCGGCGACTTCTGCTCCCTGGCCAACGCCAAGTCGATCCCGGTGGCCGAAGCCATCCAGCGTCGCTTCGACGACCTGGACTACCTGTTCGACATCGGCGCCATCGACCTGAACATCTCCGGCTGCATGAACGCCTGCGGCCACCACCACGTCGGCCACATCGGCATCCTCGGCGTGGACAAGAAGGGCGAGGAGTTCTACCAGGTCTCCCTCGGCGGCAGCGCCAGCCGCGACGCCAGCCTGGCGCAGATCCTCGGCCCGTCCTTCGCCCAGGAGCAGATGGCCGACGTGATCGAGAAGATCATCAAGGTCTACGTGGAACAGCGCACCGAAGAGGAACGTTTCCTCGATACCTACCGTCGCATCGGCATCGACCCCTTCAAGGAGCGCGTATATGCAGCGAATCATTAAGCACCGCGAGGTCGTCGACGACCGCTGGCACCTGCTGCCCAAGGACGCGACCCTGGAAACCGTGCCCAACTGCGACGACGTGATCATCCCGCTGAACCTGTGGCTGGAACACGGCCCTGCCCTGCGCGGTCGCGACGGCGGCCTGGGCGTCTGGCTGGATGCGGACGAAGAGCCCGAAGCCATCGCCGGCGACCTGGACAACTTCCAGGTGATCGCCGTGAACTTCCCGGCCTTCACCGACGGCCGCGGCTTCAGCACCGCGCGCCTGCTGCGCGAGCGCTTCGGCTACAAGGGCGAAGTGCGCGCCATCGGCGATGTCCTGCGTGACCAGCTGTTCTTCATGCAGAGCTGCGGCTTCGACGCCTACGCCATCCGCGCCGACCGCGATCCGCAAGCAGCGCTGGCGGGCCTGGACGACTTCAGCGAGGTCTACCAGACCTCGGTGACCCAGCCGCAACCGCTGTTCCGTCGCCGCCAGCTGGCCTGACCCGGCAGAGCTGATTCAGCGACATGAAAAAGCCCCGCATCGCGGGGCTTTTTCTTTGGCTCTGTGTAGGAGCGAGCTTGCTTGAACCGATCCAGCGTTTCTCGTAGGGCGCATAACGCGCCAGCGTTATCCGCCGCCAGGGGACGGCGGATAACCTGTTCCAGGTTACTCGCCCTACGGCCCTTCGTAGGAGCGAGCTTGCTCGCGAACCGATGCAGCGCCGCAACTGCCGGGAACACCGTTCGCGAGCAAGCTCGCTCCTACAGAAGGTGCATCCGCCTAAGCCTGCAGACCATCAGGCCCGCACGCTCTCCCAGGCAATCTGCGCCAGCTGATCCCGGCAATCGATCAAGTCCACACGCGTGCGCCCGGCCAGCCAGTTGCGCGCGTAGTCCTGGCTTGGGCCGATCACCACTGAATTGAACAGCTCCGGCGCCAGCTCCTTGAACGCCCCGGCCTTGCGGTGCTCGGAGAGCAGCCCGGCAATGCGGCGGCCCTGTTCGCGGTTGGCTTCGCGCAACGCCTCGCCTACCTCTCCCGCTTCGACACGCCCCCTGCTGTGCAGGATGAAACGCGCCCACTCCGGGTTCGCCGCCACCCAGTCGACGTAGCAGGTGACGAACAGCTTCACGCAAGCCTCCGCGCTCATCCCGTCCTCGATTCCGGCATCGAGCAGTGTGGCATATTGGCCGACGCCCGTGAGGTACAGCGCGCCGATGATCCGTTCCTTGTTGCCGTAGTGGTGATACAGGCTGCCGATACTGGCGCCGGAGCGGTCGCGGATCATCTCGATGGTGGTGGCGTCCACGCCGGATTCGCTGAAGCAGGCCAGCGCGGCCTGGAGAATGTCGTCTTTGCGGGAAGGTCGGGCCATGGGGTTCCTGTTGGAAAAACCGCTCGAACAGAATTCTAGAATATTTTTCTAGAATAAATTTCCAGTCTTCGTATACTGCCTGGGCGCGCATCCATCTTCAATCCGCTTTGCCCCGGAGTTGCCATGAGTCAGATGATGCAAATGTACCAGCAGGCCGGCCCCGCGCAGTTCAGCGCCATGATCGGCCAGGTCGCCCCCTACTTCGCCAGCATCGCCCCGCAGTTCGTCGAACTGCGCCCAGGCTACGCGGAAGTGACCTTCCCCAAGCGCCGCGAAGTGCTCAACCACATCGGCACCGTGCACGCCATCGCCCTGTGCAACGCTGCCGAACTGGCCGCCGGGACCATGACCGACGTGTCGATCCCCAAGGGCCGCCGCTGGATTCCCCGCGGCATGACCGTGGAATACCTGGCCAAGGCCGACGGTGACGTACGCGCCGTGGCCGATGGCCGTGCCGTGGACTGGAACCAGGAAGGCGACGTTATCGTCCCGGTGCTCGCCTACGTCGGTGACAAGAAGGTATTCCGCGCCGACATCACCATGTACATCAGCCAGGCCTGAGGGATCGCGCCATGATCACACCGCTTCCCCGCCCGCTGGACAACGGTAATGGCCAAAGCCTCTCCAGCCACTGGTACTACCCACCCGGCGAAGCCCGCGGAGCGGTGCTGATCGTCCCCGCCATGGGCGTCGAGCAACGCTTCTATACCGCCTTCGCCAACTGGCTGGCCGAGCGCGGCTACCTGACAGTCACCTTCGACTATGTCGGCATGGGTAAATCCCGCGCCGGCTCCCTGCGCGACCTGGACGTCGACATCCTCGCCTGGGGCAACCACGACTGCAGCGCCATGCTCGATGCCGTGGTCGCCGCGGCCGGTGAGCTGCCGGTGTACTGGATCGGCCACAGCCTCGGCGGGCAGATACTGCCCTTCGTGCGAGGTACCGAGCGCATCCACCGCGCCTTCACCATTGCCACCGGCAGCGGCTACTGGCGCGAGAACACCAAGGGCTTGCGGCACAAGGCCTGGCTGCTCTGGTACCTGCTGGCACCGACGATCACGCCGCTGCTGGGCTACTTCCCCGGCAAGCGCCTGGGCGTGGTTGGCGACCTGCCGCGCGGGGTGATCGAGCAATGGCGGCGCTGGTGCCTGGACCCGGAGTACTCGGTGGGCGCGGAAGGCGGCGCGGTGCGCGAGGCGTATTCCTCGGTGAGCACACCCATTACCTCCATCTCCTTCACCGACGACGAGATGATGTCCGGGCGCAATACCGAGTCGCTGCACGGTTTCTACCGTGGCTCGCCGAAGACGCTGAAGAGAATCGCGCCGGAGGATATCGGCGTGAAGCGCATCGGCCACTTCGGATTTTTCAGAAGCCAGTTCGCCGATTCGCTGTGGGCGGATTACCTGTTGCCGGACCTGGGCTGACTCCCAGGCCCGGCACGGGCATCAATCCAGGTTGACCAGCACCCGCCCGACCAGCTTGCCGGCCAGGATCTGGTGGATGGCGGCCGGCAGGTCGTCGAGTTTGACCTCACGGACCGCCGCTTCGAGGTTGTCGAGCTTCCATTGCAGGGACAGCTTGTCCCACATGGAAGCCTTGACCACCAGCGGCAGCTCTACCGAGTCCACGCCCAGCAGGTTCACGCCGCGCAGGATGAAGGGCAGCACGGTGGCCTTGAAGGCGGCGCCGGCGGTCAGGCCGCAGCAGGCGACGCTGCCGCCGTACTGCAGCGACTTGACCACGTTGAACAGGATGTCGCCGCCCACGGTGTCCACCGCGCCGGCCCACTGCTCGCGCAGCAGCGGCTTGTCGACGCCGTCGGAGACGGTGGCACGGTCGAGAATCTGCCGCGCGCCAAGGCGGTTCAGCAGCTCGGCCTGTTCCAGCTTGCCGGTGGCGGCAGCCACGGTGTAGCCCAGTTGCGCCAGCAGCATCACCGCGATGCTGCCCACGCCGCCGGTGGCGCCAGTGACCAGGATGGGGCCGGCGGACGGCGTCAGGCCGGCGCGCTCGAGCTTGTCGACGCACAGCGCGGCAGTCAGGCCGGCGGTGCCGAGGATCATCGATTCGCGCAGCGACAGGCCCTGCGGGCGCTTGATCAGCCAGGCGGCAGGCACGCGGATGTACTGGCCAAAGCCGCCTGGGGTGTTCATGCCCAGGTCATAGCCGGTGACGATGACTTCATCGCCGGCGGCGAATTCGCCCACCGAGGACTCTTCCACCACGCCGGCGGCGTCGATGCCGGGAGTGTGCGGGTACTTGCGGGTGACGCCACGGTTGCCGCTGGCGGACAGCGCATCCTTGTAGTTGAGCGAGGAATACTTCACCCGCACCAGCACTTCACCAGCCGGCAGATCGGCAACCTGCCGCTCGGCCACCTGCAGGTCATGCACGCCGTGCGCGCTCTCCGTGACCCACAACGCCTTGAATGCACTCATCTCGACCCTCCTCTTTCGAATTCGATAAACGGGCGCGATCCCGGCGCCCGACGCCCAATCATTGCCAGAAGAGTCACTGCCAGAAACGGCTGCGACCCAGGCGGTCCCACCAGGTCACCAGCACGCGATCGATCACGCCGCTGACGCCCACGCCGAAGCGTTCCTGGATGGACTTCTTCTGCACATAACTGAGCTGGTAGACATCCGCCTCACGGGCGCGTTCGGCCAGGTATTCGTCACTGGTCTTGAGCTCGTCAACCAGTTTCTTGCCCAGCGCCGCCTGACCCAACCAGACCTCGCCGGTGGCGATCTCGTCGATGGCCAACTGGGGGCGGTAGTGGACGACGAAACGCTTGAACAGTTCGTGGGTGGTTTCCAGGTCTTCCTGGAACTTCTCGCGGCCCTTGTCGGTGTTCTCGCCGAACACGGTCAGGGTGCGCTTGTACTCGCCGGCGGTGAGTACTTCGAAATCGACGTCGTGCTTCTTCAGCAGGCGATGGATGTTGGGCAGCTGGGCCACCACGCCGATGGAGCCGAGGATGGCGAAAGGCGCAGACAAGATGCGCTCGCCGATGCAGGCCATCATGTAGCCACCGCTGGCGGCGACCTTGTCGACGCAGACGGTCAGCGGCACACCGGCCTGGCGGATGCGCGCCAGCTGGGAGGCGGCCAGGCCGTAGCCATGGACCATGCCGCCGCCGCTTTCCAGGCGCAGTACCACTTCGTCACGCGGAGTAGCCAGGGTCAGCAGCGCAGTCACTTCATGGCGCAGTTGCTCGGTGGCCGAGGCCTTGATGTCGCCATCGAAGTCGAGCACGTAGACGCGGTTCTTCTCGCCGCCCTTCTTCTTTTTCGCTTCCTTCAGCGTTTTCGCCTCGGACTTGCGCAGGGCCTTCAGCTTGGCCTTCTCCAGCACGCTGTGCTGCAGGCGCTCGCGCAGTTCCTTGTAGAAGTCGTTGAGCTTATGCACCTCCAGGTGCCCGCTGCCGCCACGACGGCCGCGGCCGCGCAGAGCGGCGATCACCACCAGGACGATGACGATGGCCACCACCACGGTGAAGGTCTTGGCCAGGAAACCCGCGTAATCCGCTAGAAACTCCACTCACATCCCCTTTTACAATTCTGTACGCGCACGCGTGACAAGCGCTGTGAATCCCGCAAGCATACCCACGCCGCGGGCCCGCCACCAGCGCTGGCAAAGCGCTGTATCAGTCCAGCGAATAGCATTCAAACAAGCGTATGTTTTTTCGTTGACAGCCCCAGGTGATCCTCATAACCTCGCCGGAACTTTCAGCCCTGCCGGGAACGCGCGCGTGGGAAGCATCTACCTGATTCGACATGGCCAGGCTTCATTCGGTGCCGACGACTACGATGTGCTCTCGGACACCGGCGTGCGCCAGGCGCAAATCCTCGGCGAGCACCTGGCCAGCCTCGGCCTGCGCTTCGATCGCTGCATTGCCGGCGACCTGCGCCGCCAGCGCCACACCGCCGAAGCGGTGATGGGCCGGCTGAACGAAGCCGGGATCGATACGCCCACCCTGGAAATAGACTCCGCCTTCAACGAATTCGAAGCCGACGCAGTGATCCGCGCCCACCTGCCGGACCTGCTGGAGATCGAGCCGCAGGCGCTGCACATCATGCGCAACGCCGCCGACCACCGCGCCGAATTCCAGCGTCTGTTCTCCACCGTGATCGCCCGCTGGGTTTCCGGCGACCACGACAAGGACGGCCTGGTCAGTTGGGCACAATTCCTCGACACCGTGCACGGCGGCCTCAAGCGCCTGCTGGAGTCGGCCAGCGGCAAGGACAACATCGGCGTGTTCACCTCCGGCGGCACCATCACCGCCGTCCTGCAGATGGTCACCGGCATTCCGGCGCTGAACGCCTTCGAGCTCAACTGGCAGATCGTCAACACTTCGCTCAACCGCCTGAAGTTCCGCGGCAGCGAAGTGGCCCTGGCTTCCTTCAACAGTCACGTGCATCTGGAACTGTTGAGGGCGCCGGAACTCATCACCTATCGTTGAGTACCGGCCCAATGCGGCGCAGAGCGCCGCGCGAGAAAACCTAGAAAAGGAATAGAACCATGAGTGTTGCTGACATCGTTTCCACCATGAAGAGCAAGTTCAACGCCAGCGCGGCCGCCGGCCTGGATCTGGTGTTCCAGTTCAACATCGAAGACGGCGACAACCACTACCTGGTCGTCAAGGACGGTACCTGCGAAGTGGTACAGGGCGACGCCGAGTCCCCCAACGTCACCCTGATCATGGACAGCGAGACCCTCAAGGGCATCACCAGTGGCGAAACCGACGGCATGCAAGCCTTCATGGCCGGCAAGCTGCGCGCCGAAGGCGACATGATGCTGGCGATGAAGCTGGGCGAACTGTTCCCGGTCTGATCCGAGGAAGCCTGCCCGCGCAGCACGAAAAACCGGAGTCCCTGGCTCCGGTTTTTTTATGCCCGGGCCCCGCTCCGGCCCGCGAATCAGGCAGCTTGATCGGAGTGCAACACGGACGCCAATAACGTCCCGCCGTGCTTGTGAGCGGCAGACGTCGACATTAGATTAGCCAATGATCACCCGGCGCCATCATTGCTTTGCCTGATTCTGCCGCACCCCATCAGGCCAGAGCACGACGCCACCTTGCGCGCCACCCTTGCCCGCCGCTTTCGCTGCGGTGCGATGACCCGTACAAGCCCAGTACAAGAAGGGACCAGCATGTCGTTGACCGACCAGACCATCCGCTCCCGCGAAGGTGAAGAACTCGACGCCGCCGTGATCGACGGCTACCTCAAGGACCACATTCCCGGCCTGCAGGGCCAGCCGCGCATCAGCCAGTTCCCCGGCGGCGCGTCGAACCTGACCTACCTGATCCAGTACGACAACCAGGAACTGGTCCTGCGCCGCCCGCCGTTCGGCAAGAAGGCCAAGTCCGCCCACGACATGGGCCGCGAATACCGCATCCTGAACCAGCTGAGGGACGGCTTCCCCTACTGCCCCAAGGCGTACGCCTACTGCACCGACGAATCGGTGATCGGCGCCGAGTTCTACGTCATGGAACGGGTCAACGGCATCATCCTGCGCAGCGACCTGCCCAAGGAACTCAACCTCGGCGCGGCGCAGACCACCGCGCTGTGCAAGAGCTTCATCGACAAGTTCGTCGACCTGCACAACGTCGACTACAACGCCTGCGGCCTGGGTGACCTGGGCAAGCCCGAGGGCTACGTGCAGCGCCAGATCGGCGGCTGGATCGATCGCTACGAGAAGTCCCTGACCCCCGACGCACCGGCCTGGGAACAGGTGAAGGTATGGCTACGCGAGAAGATGCCGGCCGACCACCACAAGCCGGGCATCGTCCACAACGACTACCGCTTCGACAACGTCATCCTCGACCCGAACAACCCGATGCAGATCATCGGCGTGCTCGACTGGGAGATGACCACCATCGGCGACCCGCTGATGGACCTGGGCAACACCCTCGCCTACTGGATCGAAGCGGGCGACCCGCAGCCGATGCAGATGCTGCGCCGCCAGCCCAGCCACGAGCCGGGCATGCTCACGCGCCAGCAATTCGCCGACTACTACGCCGAACGCGCTGGCATCCAGATCGACAACCTCGATTACTACTACACCTACGGCCTGTTCCGCCTGGCCGGCATCATGCAGCAGATCTACTACCGCTTCTTCCACGGCCAGACCCAGGACAAGCGCTTCGCCACCTTCATCCACGCCAACAAGCTGCTGGAACAGGTGAGCCTGCAGGTCATCGGCAAGTCCCGCCTGTAAGAGTCGACTGTCGACCTGGCGAGCTAGAGCCGTACAAGGCGGAAGCCAGACGAAGAGCGGAGTTTACCGATTGTAAATGAGCATCTGAGTCCGGCTTCCAACGCAGTACAGCCGACGCGCAGCCGGTCGCCAGCCGACTCTTGCGGCCCAAAACAAGGAGAATTTCCATGTCCAAGACCCAACTGTTCGACCTCGAAGGCAAGATCGCCTTCGTTTCCGGCGCCAGCCGCGGCATCGGCGAGGCCATCGCCAAGCTGCTGGCCCAACAGGGCGCCCACGTGATCGTCTCCAGCCGCAAGATCGATGGCTGCCAGGCCGTGGCTGACGAGATCGTCGCCGCCGGCGGCAAGGCCACCGCGATTGCCTGCCACATCGGTGAAATGGAGCAGATCCAGGCCGTCTTCGCGCAGATCCGCGAGCAGTTCGGCCGCCTGGATATCCTGGTCAACAACGCCGCTACCAACCCGCAGTTCTGCAACGTGCTGGACACCGACCTGTCGGCCTTCCAGAAGACCGTCGACGTGAACATCCGCGGCTACTACTTCATGTCCATCGAAGGCGGCAAGCTGATGAAGGCCAACGGTGGCGGCAGCATCATCAACGTTGCCTCGGTCAACGGCGTTACCCCGGGCGAGTTCCAGGGCATCTACTCGGTGACCAAGGCCGCCGTGATCAGCATGACCAAGGTCTTCGCCAAGGAATGCGCGCAGTTCAACATCCGCTGCAACGCCCTGCTGCCGGGCCTGACCGACACCAAGTTCGCCTCGGCCCTGGTGAGCAACGACGCCATCCGCAACGTTGCCCTGCAGCGCATCCCGCTCAAGCGCGTAGCCGACCCGAGCGAAATGGCCGGCGCCGTGCTGTACCTCGCCAGCGATGCCTCCAGCTACACCACCGGCGTGACGCTGAACGTGGACGGCGGCTTCCTCGCCTAAGCGCTTTCGCGGAAACGAGAAAGGGAGCCATTCGGCTCCCTTTTCTGATTTTGCAGGAGCGAGCAGGCTCGCTCCTGCAGACGGCGAATTACTGCCACTCCTTGAGTGCCTGATTGGCCGCCGCATTCATCGGCTCGGCGGTCAGCCCGCCCGCCCCGTAACGCACGGCGAAAACCGCCTGGTCGGCCATTGGCAGATAATTCACCCGCCCGGCTTTCGGCACGAAAGTCAGCAGATCGTGCTGGCCATCGCGCAGCCAGCGCCAGAGGTCGATCCCCGGCGCATCGGAAACCAGCGAAACCTTGCGCCCGAGGGACTGCTGCTCAACCGCCAGGAAGCGGCCGGACAGGTCCTGCAGGCGATAACCGGGCGCCATGCCGATCAGCCGTGCCAGGCCTTTCCACTCCAGTACCCGTGCATCCAGTTGCCAGAGGTCGCCGGCCAGCTCCACGCGACGCTCCTCGTCGCCCTGCAGCAGCGTCACGTCATAGCGTTGCTCGCCGACCTTGTGGAAGCTCAGGGTCGCCAGAGGCCGCTCTGCCGGCAGCGCGTCATAGCTGCGCAGGTCCCAGGCCACCAGCGCCACCAACGCGGCCAAGGCCACGAACAGCATTCCCGCCGTACCGCGCAACCAACCGAGGAACCAGTGACGGTCGAACAGAATGCGGGCGGCTACCGCCAGGGCCAATAGCGCCAGGATGGCAACGACCCAGGCCAGACCGTCGTACTGCATCGAATGATTTCCTTCCTCGTAGAATTGCCGGCATTATGCGCACCGCGTACCTGCGCGGCCAGCCAGACCGTCGCAGCTTTCGGGCCCGTTAACGTTTCCTATGCCACCCGCTCTTTACAAAAGAGTGGCTGGACGGGCCCCTGATCAAGGCGAACCCAATGCCCTTCGAACTCGTCGTAGACCCGACCACCCTCGTCATCCTCGCCGGCGTCGCCTTCCTCGCCGGTTTCATCGACGCCATTGCCGGCGGCGGTGGCCTGCTGACCATCCCCGCCCTGCTCACCGCCGGCGTCCCGCCGCACCTGGCGCTGGGCACCAACAAGCTCAGCTCGACCTTTGGCGCCGCCGTGGCCAGCTACACCTTCTACCGCCGCAAACTGTTCCAGCCGCGCCAGTGGCGCAAAGGGCTGATCGCCACCGCCATCGGTGCAGCGCTCGGCGCCTGGGCCGCGCACCTGATGCCGGCGGAATGGCTGAACCGCATGCTGCCGGTGGTGGTGTTCGGCTGTGGCCTGTACCTGCTGTTCGGTAAGACGCCCGAAGCGCCGCTGGACGCCAACCCGCAGATCGCCCAGGGCCGGCAGTGGCCGCAGGGCCTGGGCCTGGGCTTCTACGACGGCGTGGCCGGGCCCGGCACCGGCGCCTTCTGGACCGTCAGCACGCTGCTGATGTACCCGCTGGACCTGGTACGCGCCAGCGGCGTGGCGCGCAGCATGAACTTCGTCAGCAACATCGTTGCGCTGGCGGTGTTCATCGCCTCGGGCCAGGTGGTCTGGCTGCTGGGGCTGTGCATGGGCAGCTCACTGATGGTCGGCGCCTACTTCGGCGCGCGCACGGCGATCGGTGGCGGCGCCAAGTTCATCCGTCCGGTATTCATCCTGGTGGTATTGGCGCTGACCGTGCGCCTGGCCTGGCAGCACTGGTTCGCTGCCGCGGCCTGAAGACGGCCAGTGCGGCGCCTGGAGTCAGGCGCCGCCGGGCAGGACGGGATCGGGACGACCGGCGCGGCGCGCCAGGTAGACCTCGATCAGGTAGCGGGCGATGGAGCGCTCGGCCGGCAGGCGCGGCAGCTCGTCGACGTGGAACCAGCGGGCATCCTCGATCTCGTCCGGCTGCATGACGATCTCGCCGCTGACGTACTCGGCGTGGTAGCCGAACATCAGCGAATGCGGGAACGGCCAGGGTTGGCTGCCCATGTAGCGGATATTGCCGATCTCGACGCCCACCTCTTCGCGCACTTCGCGCGCGACGCAGTGCTCCACCGACTCGCCCGGCTCGACGAAACCTGCCAGGGTGCTGTACATCCCCGGCACGAAGCGCGGCGAACGGGCCAGCAACACCTCGTCGCCACGGGTCACCAGCACGATCATGCTCGGCGACAGCAGCGGGTAACGCTGGATGCCGCAGCTTTCACACTGCATGGCGCGGTCGCGGGGCATGCGCTGATTGGGCTGCCCGCAGCTGCCGCAGAAGCGGTTCTGCCGCCACCAGATGCCGATCTGGCTGGCGAAGCCGAGCATGGCGAAGATGTCTTCCTCGGCCTGCATCATGAATTGGCGCAGGCCGATCCAGCTGGCACCCTCCAGCGGGTCGGTACGATCGACTTCCAGCAGGTACACCGGCTCGCCATCGAACTGCCCGACGGCGTGCTCGGAAAGCACGGAAAGGTCCTGGCGCTTGAGCCAGTCACGGGGAAACAGCACGCCGTTGCTGTCGGCAAGGAACTGCTGCTGGCAATGGGCGAGCGCCCAGCCACCGTTCGTAGCCACCTCGAACATCGAGGATTCCCAACGCCCGGTACGCATCAGGCAGCCACCGTCAGGCCCAGGGCCTTGACGCTCTCGCTGGCGACGTCCAGGACGTCGGGTTGGCCTTCAGGCCGCATCATGGCTCCACCCTCCAGGTAGTACTCCAGGCCGGTCAGAGCATCGGCCAGGGTTTCCAGCATCTGCTCGGACGGCATCTGGGTCGTCTCGATCATCTGCCCCTGAATGTAATCGGCACAGGCACCCACGAGCAATGCCGCACGCTCCTGGCCGAGGAACCACAGGCCGCCGCGCACTGCCTGCAGGCTGATCGGCACGTTGGCCAGGTGCAGCTTGTCGCCGTTGGATTCCAGGTACGCGGTGATCGCGCGCTTGGCCAGCGCCAGGCCCGACTGGGCTTCGTCGATCACCACAATGCGCGCTTCGGCAAGCTGATGCACGGCGAAGGAATCGTCCTCCCCCATCGGCGCCGGGCGCGCGCTCATGCGCTCGCCACGCTCCAGGTTGCCGACCATGCTTTCGACGTACAGCAACGCGTCGGCCAGTGCGTTGAGCGCAGCCGGATCGTCCACCGCGCCCTTGGCGACCCAGCCGGCGACCACGCCATGCTGGTGCTGCAGCGACGTGGCGGCAGAATTCAGGCCCACCATGCCCAGAGTCTTGGCCAGCTTGCCCAACTGGGTGTGCAGGATGCCCAGCGCATCGGCCTGGGAAACGCCGCGCTCGATCAGGTCGAGCTGGTCCTTCACCGCCGTGAGCTCCTCGCGGATCGCCACCGACAGCGAACGCATCACCGACTGGCCGGGGCCGGACAGGCGTTGCGACTCGTCTTCGAGCAGGTGATCGGTGAACGGCAGCGGTGCCAGGCCGAACACCTGGCGCAGCTCAGTGGCGCGCACGCCGCCGGTGTCGGCCAGCGTGGTGAGATAGAGCAGTTCCTTGAGCAACTGCCGCGGCGCTTCGTACTGCGGGTTGGCGATCAGTTGCTTGAGCTCGCGATCCAGGCGCGAGAACACCAGCTTGCGTGTCTTGCGTGGCAGCATCTGCGCGTCGACCAGCGCTTCCAGCGCGCCGGCGCCGACCCAGCACAGGCGAGTGCGCGCCGCACTGCCCAGCAGCACGTCGAGCTTGCCCAGTGCGCGACCCATGAGCTTGAGGCTCGGGTAGAGATTCTGTTCGCGGATCAGCCCCACCAGGCCGACCTGGTACATCTGCCGCAAGCGGCGGACTTCACGCGCAGGGTTGTCCACCTGCGGCGCGGTAACGGCGCGCAGCGGGCGCGGCAGGTCCAGGCGCGCACTGAAGAAGAAGCTCTCCGGCAGGGCGGGCTGGCCAGCGGCCTGGCGCACGTCGTTGATCGCCGGCAGCAGCAGCTCGGGGAT
This sequence comes from Pseudomonas sp. AU11447, assembly GCF_001672555.2. Lineage (NCBI taxonomy): Bacteria > Pseudomonadati > Pseudomonadota > Gammaproteobacteria > Pseudomonadales > Pseudomonadaceae > Pseudomonas > Pseudomonas sp. AU11447. The sequence goes on from NZ_LZDG02000074.1 coordinate 49,612, forward strand.
TTCCTGACGGTGCGCCTCGAGGTTTTCCAGGTAGCGGCGCAGCACATAGAGCGCATTGCCGAGCGCAGCCAGTTGGCCGTCGCGGTCTTCGCTGACCCCGGTGGGAATGTCGGTGGCCAGGTCCAGCGCTTCCTGCGCCAGCAGTTCGGCACCCGCCAGCTCGATCAGGTTCAGCGTGCCGCGGATCTGGCTCAGGCAATCGACGGAATGTTGCAGCAGGCTGCCGTTCTGACGCTCGGCGATGAAGTGCTCGAGGTTCTGCTCGGCCTCCTCCATCGTGGCGAACAGCTCGTCGCGGACCAGACTGAGGGACGTGGCTCCAGTAACCATCGGCCTAGTGCGCCTCCTGCGCGCAAGAAGAGTGGACGGACATCAATCGGCGAACTCGGGGGTCTTCTTGCTCATGTGCGCCATCATGGCGGCCTGCAGGTCAGCGGACTGCAGCATCGCGGCGTTCCAGGTGGCGATGTATTCCAGGCCGTCCTCGACGCGGTGGTCGCGGGCGTAGCCGATCATTTCCTTGGTGCCGCGGATGGCGATCGGCGATTTGGCGGCGATCTGCCGGGCCAGCTCCATCACGCCGTCGAACAGCGAGGCGTGGTCGGCGTAGACGCTGTTGACCAGGCCGATACGCTGGGCTTCCTCGGCATTGACGTTACGCCCGGTGTAGGCCAGTTCGCGCATGATGCCGTCGCCGATCAGGCGCGGCAGGCGCTGCAGGGTGCCGACGTCGGCAGCCATGCCCATGTCGATTTCCTTGATGGAGAACTGCGCGTCCGCGCTGCAGTAGCGCATGTCGCAGGCGGAGATCAGGTCGATGCCGCCGCCGATGCAGTAGCCCTGGATCGCCGCGAGGACCGGCTTGCTGCAGTTGTCCACGGCGTTGAAGGAGCCCTGCAGCTGGAGGATGGTCTTGCGCAGGGCGCGGGCATTGCGGCCGACGTCCTTGCCCAGCTGGCTGGCAGCCTGGGCCAGCAGCGCCAGGTCGATACCGGCGGAGAAGTGCTTGCCGGCGCCGCTGAGGACCACGACACGGACTTCATCCGTTTCATCGGCCCACTGGAAGATATCGATGATTTCCTTCCAGAAATCGGCATTCATCGCGTTGAGTTTTTCCGGACGGTTGATCTGCACATGGGCGATCTTGTCCGCCAGCTCGATGCGGAAGGCTTTGTATTCTTTCACGGGGATGTCCTCGGGTATGCCCTGCTTCTCGTCTGGGTGCGGCGCAGTGCCGCTGGAGCCCGGGCCAACAGTTCTTATTCGTGCTGGGAATCAGATTTTGGAAATCGCGTCACTATAACAAGGCGAAACTAAAAGTCGATGCCGTGGTCTGTGACGCAGCCCACGGCATCGGGCGGGAACTGGCTCGCAGATCGGCCAGCAAGTGCTTGATCTGGCTGCAAGGCCCGGTACGCGACAATCAGTCGCCGGCCGCCATCGGTAGCCCTTGCACGCGATTACGGTACTGCCGCCAGGTGTACATCGGGATGCCCGCCATGAACACCAGGAAGCCCCAGAAGATCGCCTGTTCGCCGGTGCCATAGAGCGCCCACAGCGAATAGAGGAAGCCCAGGCAACCGATGGCCAGCACCTGCGGGCGCGAGCGTGGGGAGAAGGACTCCGGCTTGGTCGCCAGCATCTGCAGCAGCGCCGCGGTGCAGAAGGCGTAAGGCACGACACCGGTCATGGTGCCGAGCAGGATGATGACGTTGAATACCTCCACCAGCTCGCCGTGGCCGTCGACCATCACCAATGCCGTCACCAGCAGCCCGGAAGAAAGCAGCCCATTGGCCGGCGCGCCGTTCTTGTTGAGCTTGCCCAGGGACTCGGGGAACAGCCCGTCACGGGCCGGTGCCACCGGAATCTGGCCCTGCAGCAGCACCCAGCCATTGAGCGCGCCCAGGCAGGCGATCACTGCGCCGCCCGCGACCAGGTAGTAACCCCAGTTGCCCAGCAGGATGCGCGCGGCATCGGCGAACGGCGACGTGGACTTGGCCAGTACCTCCGGCGGCATCAGGCCCTGCACGGCAGTGATCGAGAGGATGTACACCGAGGCAGCCGCCAGGGTGCCGAACAGCGTGGCGCGGGGAATGGTCTTCTTCGGGTCGCGCACGTCGTCCGCCGGCACGGTAGCCGACTCCAGGCCGATGAACGACCAGAGCGTCAGCGCCGCCGTGGTGGCGATGGCCTGGGCGTATCCCATGTTCGGCAGTTCGCTCGGCGCCGGGATGGTCAGGTAGTCCGGATTGAAGTGGAACCAGCCAAGGATGCCGACCAGCAGCAGCGGTATCAGCTTGAGCGCGGTCAGGCAGTTCTGCACCACGGCGAAGGCGGTGATACCACGCAGGTTGATCAGGGTGCACAGCCAGATCGCGCCAATGGCTGTGGCGACCATCAACAGCGGATCGGCCAGCGCCGGAATGAACACCCGCAGGTAGCCCACCAGGGTGACGGCAATGGCCGCGTTGCCAATCCACGCGGCTTTCCAGTAGGTCCAGGCACACAGGTAGCCGGCAAAGCTGCCGAAACCGTCGCGGGTATAGGCATAGGGGCCGCCCGCACCGGGGTTGAGCCGGGCGAGCCGGGCAAAGGTGAAGGCCAGGATCACCGCCCCGGTGCTCGACACCAGCCAGCCGAACAGGCTGAGCCCACCGAATGCCGCCAGGCTCGACGGCAGCAGGAATACCCCAGACCCGACCATGTTGCCGACCACCAGCGCAGTGCAGCTCCAGAATCCCATGCTGCCCTTTTTCGCTTCCGCCATCTGCGCTCCTTAGAAGCCCGCGACCTGTACTTTTCATTTAATTGCCCTGCCCCTGCGAAGGTGCAGAACAGCGATCTGTCCTACAGGGTAGACAGCGGCGGGCAAAGGAGGAAACCGATTTGCGAGGCGACACCGCCCGTTTCGAACGGTTTCGCCCCGCACGGTCAATGTCGCTGCAGAAAATCCGTCGCTCAGGCCCGGCCGACCTGGCGCTCGCCGAGACCGTACAGCTGCTCGAACTGCAGCGCAGGCATCGGCTTGGCGAACAGGTAGCCCTGCCCTTCATTGCAGCGTTCAGCACGCAGGCGGTCGCGCTGCGCGGTGGTCTCGATGCCTTCGGCGATGGTTTCCAGGTCGAAACTGCGCGCCATGTCGAGAATGGCGCGGATCACCGAGAGGTCCTGCTGGGTTTCCAGCATGCCGATGACGAAGGTGCGGTCGATCTTGATGCGCGAGAGGGGGTAGGTCTTGAGCAGGCTGAGCGATGCGTAGCCGGTGCCGAAGTCGTCGAAGGCGATGCCGACCCCATAGGAGCGCAGGCTCTGCAGGGTGCTGAGCACGCTGTCGTCGTGGTTGAGCACGATGTTCTCGGTGATTTCCAGCTCCAGCGCCTCGGCCGGCAGGCCGTGGCGTTCCAGCGCCTCCAGCACCTGGGTGACCAGGTTGCCCATGCGGAACTGCGCGCCGAACAGATTGACGCCCATACGCAGGTCCGGCGCACCGTTGCGCCGCCAGTAAGCCGCCTGGGCACAGGCCTCGTCCAGGATCCAGGCGCCGACGATGGCCGCCAGCGGCCCGCCTTCCAGCGACGGCAGGAAAGCCGCCGGCGACAGCAAGCCGCGCTGCGGATGCTGCCAGCGGATCAGCGCTTCGGCGCCGCGCAGCGAACCATCGCGCAGGCTGACCTGGGGCTGGTAAAACAGCAGGAACTCCCCATTGGCCACCGCGCGGTGCAGCTCCATGCCGTAAAGATGCCGCGCTGCCGCCTCCATCTTCAGCGCCGGGACGAACACGAAGGCATGGCTGCGCCCGCTGATCTTGGCCTTGAACAGGGCCAGGTCGGCGTCGCCGACCAGCTCCAGCGCTTCCTGGGCGTGCAGCGGCGCCAGCGCCACGCCACAACTGGCGGCAACGTGGATTTCATGGGCATCAATGAGGATCGGCTCGGCGATGCTGGCGATCACGGCCTGGGCGAAACGCATGGCGTGTTCCGGCGAAAGCAGGTTGGGCTCGAGGATGGCGAACTCGTCGCCGCCGATCCGCGCGACCGTGGCGCCGTCGGTTGCCAGACGCTCCAACCGTTCGGCCACTTGCCGCAGGATGCCGTCACCGACCGCATGGCCAAGGGAGTCGTTGACGTCCTTGAAGCCATCCAGGTCGATCATCAGTACCGTCGCCGGCCGCGACTGCACCAGCAGTTCCTCGGTTCGGCGATAAAACTGGCCACGGTTGGCCAATCCGGTGAGCACGTCGACGCTGGCCAGTTGGCGCAGCGCTTCCTCCTCCTGATGGCGGGCGGTGAGGTCCTTGAGTACGGCCTCGAACTTGAGCTTGCCCTTCTCCGACCAACTGAACAGCGTCAGGCCCAGGGACAGCTCGGAGCCGTCCTTGCGCACGCCGGTGATTTCCCCCGGCACGGCCACGCCGTCCAGGGAAGTGGCGTCACTGGCTCCGCTGATCAACGCGCGGAATGACGCGCGCTCACGCTCGGGCAACAGCAGCTCGAAGGCCTGCCCACTGCCTTCGACCAGGTCGTAACCGAACAGGTTGGCCGCTGCCTCGTTCCAGGCGCCGATCTCGCCCCAGCAGTCGAACCACACCACGGGCGTGGGTGAGGTGCCGGCGTACTCCTCGAACAAGGGCCGGGTGCGCGACGAGGCGACTTCGATGCGCCGCAGCTCCAGCCGGTCCGACGCCATGCGCGCCAGCTCGACCAGGCGTTCGCGGTCCTCGCCGGAAAAGTCCTCGTGGGGCCTGCTGTCGATGATGCAGAGAGCACCCAACGCCTGCCCTTCCACCGACAGCAGCGGCACGCCGGCATAGAAGCGCACGCCATTGGGCGCGGTCACCAGCGGATTGTCGTGGAAGCGCTCGTCGCGGCTGGCGTCGCCCACCACCATCACCCCGTCCTGGGCGATGGCATGGGCGCAGAATGAAACGTCGCGACCCATGTCCACCTCGCCGATGCCTGTGGCGGCGGCGAAGAACACATGGTCACTGCCGATCATGTTCACCGCCGCAACGGGCATGCCGAACATGCGGACCGCAATCTGCACCACCGGGTCGAGGCTGGGCAGCAGGCTTTCGTCGTCGAATCCATAGTCGGCGAGTGCGCTCAGGCGCTCGCTTTCATTCGGCAACGTCACGGGACAGCGCATAGGGGAAACCCCCCTTTTTCCTCAAGTTCTCCCTTTACCGATGCGCACAAGGATAGTTCTACTTTTCATACAGTGATGTATGTCACTTCTGTCAGGAGCCGGACGGTCACTTGCAGCACTCCACGGTATAGCGCCGCTCGCCGTCTACCTCGCGCACTTGCAGGCCATGGACGTCCGAATCGAAGCCGGGGAAGTTGCGCTCGAAACTCTGGGCGAAGGCCAGGTAATCGAGTATGGAACGGGTGGATTCGGTGAACCGCTCCCCCGGCATGATCAGCGGGATTCCTGGCGGATATGGCACCAGCATCACCGCGGCAACGCGCCCTTCCAACCGATCGATAGGTACCGCCTCGACCTCGCCGCGCACCAGCTGTGCGTATGCGTCGGCCGGGCGTATGGCGATCTCCGGGAGCACCGTGTACATGCGCTTCATCGCCTTCGCCGTGGCGTGGTCGCGATAACAGCGGTGCAGTTCATCGCACAGGTCGCGCAGGCCCATGCCTGCATATCGCGCACCGCCGGCCTGGGCGACGCTGGGCAGCGCATCCGCCAGCGGCTGGTTGGCATCGTAGCTGCGCTTGAACTCCAGCAACTCGGTGACCAGCGTGCTCCACTTGCCCTTGGTCACGCCCATGGAGAACAGGACGAGGAAGGAATACAGCCCGGTCTTCTCCACCACCAACCCGCGCTCCCAGAGGAAGCGACTGACCACCGCGGCGGGAATCCCCCGCGAATCCAGGCGGCCGCCAGCGGTCAGGCCCGGCGTAGCCAGGGTCACCTTGATCGGGTCGAGCAGGACGTAGTCTTCCACCGCGTCGCCGAAACCGTGCCAGTCAGCATTGGGCTCCAGCACCCAGTCGCGGGTTTTCACCTCGTCGGTCCCCTCGACGCCCGGCGGCTGCCAGACGCAGAACCACCAGTCATCCTCGGCGAGGTTCTGCTGCACGTTGGCCAGCGCCCGGCGGAAGCTCAGGGCCTCGTCGAAAGTTTCCTGGATCAGCGAACGCCCCGCCGGGCCCTCCATCATTGCCGAGGCCACATCCAACGAGGCGATGATGCCGTACTGCGGCGACGTGGAGATGTGCATCATGAAAGCTTCGTTAAAGCGCGCCTGCTCGAAGCGCCGGGAGCCTGCGTCCTGCACGTGGATCATCGAGGCCTGGCTGAACGCCGCGAGCATCTTGTGCGTGGAGTGAGTGGTGAACACCAGCGGGCCGCTGTCATCGCGGCGGGTGCCCATGCCGTAGCGGCCGCCGTAGAACTCATGGAACGCCGCGTAGGCGTACCAGGCTTCGTCGAAGTGCAGTACCTCGACGCTGTCGCCCAGGGCCTGCTTGATCATCTGCGCGTTGTAGCAGAGGCCGTCATAGGTGGAATTGGTGACCACCGCCAACCGCACTTTCGGCTCGCGGCCACGCGCCAGCGGGCTGGCCTCTATCTTCGCGGCGATGGATTCGCGGCTGAACTCGGACAACGGGATCGGCCCGATGATGCCCAGCTCGTTGCGCTCCGGCGTCAGGTACAGCGGGATGGCGCCGGTCATGATGATCGAGTGGAGAATCGACTTGTGGCAGTTGCGGTCCACCAGCACCAGGTCATCGCGGCAGACCATGGAATGCCAGACGATCTTGTTCGCCGTGGAGGTGCCGTTGATCACGAAGAAAGTGTGGTCGGCGCCGAAATTGCGCGCGGCGCGGGCCTCCGCCTCGGCCAGCGGGCCGGTGTGATCGAGCAGCGAGCCCAGTTCGGGCACAGAGACCGAGAGGTCCGAACGCAGGGTGTTCTCGCCGAAGAACTGGTGAAAGGCCTGCCCCACCGGGCTCTTGCGATACGCCACGCCACCACCATGGCCGGGCGTGTGCCAGGAATAGTTGGATTGCGCCGTGTGCTCCACCAGTGCGCGGAAGAAAGGCGGCAGCAAACCTTCCAGGTACTTGCGCGCAGCACGGCTGACCTGGCGGGCGAGGAACGGCACGGTGTCTTCGAACAGATAGAGGATGCCGCGCAACTGGTGCAGGTCGGCCATGGATTCGGCCGGCGCGTTCTCGATGGTCATCTGCTCGCCAAGGGCGAAGATCGGCAATTGCGGCGCGCGCACCCGTGCCATGCGGATCAGCTCCACCACGTCCTGCAGCAACCGCTGGTTCTCCCCCGCCCCCTCGGCGGCGACCAGGATGCAGGCGAGACCATGGTGGGTGGAGGCGACGATGCGCCCCTCCGCGGAGCTCGCAGTGGAGAGGATGCTGAAGCCGTCCTGCTCCAGCTCCCGCGCGATATCCCTCACCCGGTCGCCGGCCACGGTATCGGCCTTGATGTCGCGGTGAACGATTAGGATGGGGAATTTTAGGTCTTTGTACATTGTGAACCCCTGAAAAGACATACGACTGGCGTCGATCCTCTTCAGAGTATGGGCTCACGGAATGTAGGGGAATGCGCTGGACTGACGGCTGTACGAAAACGTCGCGTGGCTGACAGGAACGCTCACCTCGAGCGATTTGCTCTGGCTAGCGCCCACAGAAATGAAAAGGCCCCTGTTCAGGGGCCTTTTCTCGGTCAACGCGGAGGATCACTCCTTCGGCGCTTCCATCTGCGCCCACAGCGACGGGCCGCCAGCGGACTTCTCGATCACCGCCAGGCGCGCAACATGCGCCTCGATTTCCGCATCGGTGGCGCGGATCACCCGGGTCAATCCGCGCTCGGCCGCCAGGCGGCGAATCGCCGTGGCCGTGGCGCGCCCGCTGCCGTCACCTTCGGCGCCATTACCCGCCAGCGACAGGCTGGTCTGGCCACCGGTCATCGCCAGGTAGACGTCGGCCAGAATCTCGGCATCGAGCAGTGCGCCGTGCAAATCACGGCCGGAGTTGTCGACGCCATAGCGCTTGCATAGCGCATCGAGGTTGTTGCGCTGTCCCGGATGGCGCTCGCGGGCCATCAGCAGGGTGTCGAGGATAGAGCAGTAGTCGGCGACTTCGGCGCGCTCGCTCTGACCGATCAGGGCGAACTCGTTGTTGATGAAGCCAACGTCGAACGCCGCGTTGTGGATGATCAGCTGCGCGCCATTGATGAACTCGAAGAAGTCATTGGCCACCTCGCGGAAGCGCGGCATGTCCTTGACGTAATCGTTGGTGATGCCGTGGACGGCGATGGCGCCCTCGTCGATCTCGCGGTCGGGCTGCAGGTAGACGTGGAAGTGCCGGCCAGTCAGGCGGCGACCTTCGAGTTCGACGCAACCGATCTCGATGATCCGGTGACCGTCGGTGACCGGCATACCGGTCGTTTCAGTATCGAGTACGACGCTGCGCATTCTGTGTGAAACCTTCTTGCGGTTGATTCGCCCGGACTGATCCGGACGAGCTTGATGCTGATAGCGGGACGCTTAGCGGGGCAGTTCGCTCACGCCGCGGTTGGCGAGCATGTCGGCACGCTCGTTGCCGGGATGGCCGGTGTGGCCGCGCACCCAGCGCCATTCGACAGTATGCCGGTTCACCTGCTCGTCCAGCGCCTGCCACAGGTCGGCATTCTTCACCGGCTGCTTGGCGGCAGTCTTCCAGCCGCGCTTCTTCCAGTTGACCATCCACTCGGTGATGCCCTGCATGACGTACTGCGAATCGGTGACGATGCGCACGTCGCAATGCCGCTTGAGCGCGGCGAGGGCCATGATGGCGGCCATCAGTTCCATGCGGTTGTTGGTGGTTTCCGCCTCGCCGCCCCACAACTCGCGCTCGGCACCCTTGTAGAACAGCACGGCGCCCCAGCCACCCGGTCCCGGGTTGCCCTTGCAGGCGCCGTCGGTGTAGATCTCGACTTTCTCTTCGCTCATTTGGCTCGCTTTCAGGACTCGGAATCGCGACGACTGACCTTGGCCACCGGCAGCGGCACCAGTTGGCCGCGCGGTTCACGACGGGGCTGACGCAGGGGCCGCAGACCGACCACCAGCTTGCGCGCCACCAATAGATAGAAGCCGGCGCCGGAGCCCTGCAGCACGGGGCCCCAGGTTTCCATGCGGGCCAGACGGCCCTGCCATTTCGCCGATGCAAGCGGCGGACGATAACACCCGAAGCGGCGTTTCTCCAGCGCGAAGCCCAGCAGGTTGAGCCAGTCGCAGACCCGGCCGGGCGAGATGCAGCGGGCGCGGCGCAAGGCGTCGCGGGCGAAGTAGTGGCGGATGCCCCAGGCGCTCCGGGGATTCACCCCGACGACCAGCAGGTGCCCACCGGGACGCACGCTGCGCGCGGCTTCACGCAATAAACGGTGCGGTGACAGGCAGAAATCCAGGCCATGCTGCAGCAGCACCACATCCGCGGCATGCTCGCCCAGCGGCCAGGCCGCTTCGTCGCAGGCGATCTCCACGCCGGGCAGCGGCGGCCCGAGGCGTACGCCGCGCTGGATGTTGCCGACGCTGGCCGGCAACTCCGCATGCGGCCCGTAATGGACCAGGTAACCGCCGAAATAGCGCTCCAGCTCATCGATCAGCAATTGCTGCTCTTCGGCGAGCATCATTCCGCCAATCGGCCCGGACAGCCAATGGCGAGCCTGGTCGATCAGCTCCAGCCAGTCGGCATCGGCCTGGGCGAAGGGTTCTTCGATCATCACGTCCCCCTGTGGCACAGCGCGACACAAAAGTGCGTATCCGCACTACTATGCGCCAATGCCCACCACTTGGCGACTTTCCACCCATGATACAGATAGATGCCCTGCCCGCCTTTTCCGACAACTACCTCTGGCTGTTGCAGGATGTGACCCGCCGCGAATGCGCCGTGGTCGATCCGGGTGACGCCGCACCGGTCGAGCAATGGCTGCTGGCCCATCCGGGCTGGAAGCTGACCGATATCATCATTACCCATCACCATGCCGACCATGTCGGGGGCGTCGTTCGCCTCAAGGCCGCGACCGGCGCCCGCGTGCTGGGACCTGCCGGTGAAAAGATTCCAGGGCGCGACTTGGCGCTGGAAGACGGCGACCATGTGGAGGTGCTCGGACTGGATTTCGAGGTCATCCATGTCCCGGGCCACACCCTTGGGCATATCGCCTATTTCCACTCGACAGACAGCCATGACGATGAAGAGCAACCCTTGCTGTTCTGCGGCGATACCCTGTTCGCAGCAGGTTGCGGCCGCCTGTTCGAAGGCACACCGGCCCAGATGCATGCATCGCTGAGCCGGCTGGCCGCCTTGCCCGGCCACACCGCTGTGTACTGTGCACACGAATACACCCTCAGCAACCTCCGCTTCGCCTGCGCGGTGGAACCGGAGAACCCGGAAGTCCTCGCGCGCTTCGAAGAGGTCAGCCGCTGGCGCGAACAGGGGAAGATCAGCCTGCCTTCTTCCATTGACCTGGAGAGAGCTACGAATCCTTTCCTTCGCGTGTCAGAAACATCCGTTAAGAAAATGGCCGACGAGCGGGATGGCCAGCAAATCCGCACGCCGGAAGAGGTCTTTGCGACCATTCGCCGCTGGAAGGACCAGTTCTGAACGTTGGCGAAATCTTGACCAGGGGAGGCGTGGTTTCTAGAATCGCCGAAATTTTTGCCCCGGACAAAGTCATCAGCCAATGCCGCCCAAGACCAGAAAGACCTCCGATCTAGACGCATTGGCACGCGCCATCCGAGTCTCCATCGTCCTGCTCGCAGCGGGCCTCGCCGGCTGCCAGACATCCAAGCGGGTCGACTTCGATACCCCCTCTCGCCCAACCGCGGCGCGTGCGATCGACAGACAGTTCAATCCGGCATGGTCCACGGCACAGAACGACATCTGGGAGCGCATGCGCGGCGGTTTCCAGCTGCAGGATCAGCTCAATACCAACCCGCGCATCGAGCGCCAGCGCCTGTGGTTCATGAGCAACCAGTCGTTCCTGGAGAACGCCAGCGAGCGCGGCGCACCGTATATGCACTACGTCGTCGAGCGCCTGGAAGAGCGCGACATGCCGCTGGAGCTCGCTCTGCTGCCGATGATCGAAAGCTCGTACAACCCGATGGCCGTGTCGCGCGCCCAGGCCGTGGGCCTGTGGCAGTTCATCCCCAGCACCGGCACGCACTTCAACCTGCGCCAGACCAACTTCTATGACGGTCGCCGCGACATCACTGCTTCGACCAATGCCGCGCTCACCTACCTGAACCGTCTGCACGACATGTTCAACGGCGACTGGCTGCTCGCCCTGGCGGCCTACAACGCCGGCGAAGGTACCGTCAGCCGCGCCATCGAGCGCAACGAAAACCTCGGCCTGCCTACCGACTACTGGAACCTGCCGCTGCCGCAGGAAACCCAGGACTATGTGCCCAAGCTGCTGGCCCTGTCGCAATTGGTCAACGCACCGGCCATCTATGGCATCAACCTCAGCCCCATCGCCAACCAGCCCTACTTCACCTCGATCCGGGTCAAGCCAGGCCTGGATCTCTCCCAGGTCGCCGCAGTCGCAGACCTGGACCAGGACGAACTCCAGCAGCTCAACCCCGCCTTCAAGCGTGGCGTGACCCTCGACGGCCCGCATCACCTGCTGGTGCCGCTGAACAAGGCCGACTCCCTCAAGGCTGGTGTCGCCAACCTGCAGCCTGTCGAACTCAAGCCCCTGGCTGCCACCGTGGCAACCAGCTCCGGCAGCCGCTATCGGGTACGCAAGGGCGACAGCCTGCACAGCATCGCCCAGCGCTACCGCCTGAGTGTCGCCGAGCTCAAGGCCGCCAACCGCCTGAGCGCCAACCGCCTGCGCAACGGCCAGACCCTGGTGATCCCCGGCCAGCCGGGCCGCCCGGTCATCGAGCCGGAAAACCCGCGCCAACTGGCCCAGGTGGAAAGCTCGAAGACCACCGCCAGCGCGCGCGTCGCCACCCGCAGCTACACCGTGAAGAATGGCGACACGCTCTGGCAGATCGCCAAGAAAAACGGCGTCGAGGTGGCCGACCTCAAGCGCTGGAACGGTCTGGATAGCCACGGCGTAAAGCCCGGCCAGACCCTCAAGCTGCAGAGCGCCGCCGCCACCCAACTGGCGGCCAACAGCAAAGCCAAGGCCAAGCAGGACACCGCGACCTACTACAAGGTCAAGCAAGGCGACTCGATGTACCTGATCGCCAAGCGCTTCAACGTCGAGATGCAGCACATCAAGCGCTGGAACCCGCGCAGTGGCAAGGCTCTTAAGCCTGGCCAGACCATCACGCTGTACCTCGACACCGCGAGCCGCTGATCCCACTTCTGCGCCGGGGCTTACATGCCCCGGCTGCATGACTTCTGGCGGCAGGGACAAGCTGCTACTGTACGACGCAATTACCCCTCAGCCAGCCAGGATCGGATCCTACGCCTGATGCGTCGCTTGTCTCTCCTGCTCCTGGGACTCTTCCTGGGCGTCCCCGTCTCCGCCCAGATCACCGAAAGCCACGGGTACGCGCAATTCGGCGACCTCAAATACCCGGCCAGTTTCGACCACTTCGCCTGGGTCAATCCCAACGCTCCCAAGGGCGGCCTGCTGCGGCTGATGGGCCTGGGCACCTTCGACACACTCAACCCCTATACCTTCAAGGGCAGCCCGCCGGTGAGCACCGCGGACTTCCTGCAGTACGGCGTCAGCGAGCTGAACGAGCCGCTGATGGTCGGTACCGGCCTGTATGACCCCTCCGGTGACGAGCCCGCCTCCAGCTACGGCCTGATCGCCCGCAGCGTGGAATACGCCGAGGACCGCAGCTGGGTGGTGTTCAACCTGCGCCCGGAAGCACGCTTCCACGACGGCAAGCCGAT
>NZ_LZDG02000075.1:0-89762 GCF_001672555.2 Pseudomonas sp. AU11447
GCCGCTGCTGCGCAGTTGTGCCAGGTGGCGGCTGATCTTCGGCTGGCTATCGTCCAGCGCGCACATCAGCTCGCAGACACACAGCTCGCCCAGGCTGGCGATGAGCAGGGTGGCGCGAGCGCGGGTCTCGTCGGCCAGGCTCTTGAAGACTTCGGGTGGAGTGATCATGGCTTTATCTGGATATATGGAAAAACGAATATACGGTTTTCCATATATCCTGCGCAAGCTTCCGGAGCCCGAACATCTGCAACGGACAGTTGCGCACCGCAGGCGCGAGGCACCTTTCGAGCAGTCTGTCGCGCACGCCTGCTGGCGGGACATCCGTTTCTCCTGCGGCGCAGTGATCATCACCGCGCTGATCGATGGCTTCTGGCTGGAGTGGGCGCTGGACCACAAGGCCTTCAGCGCGCGCAAGGCGGAGAAATGCTGCCTGCAGACGGCGCAGCTGTTGACCGGCGTTACGCCGGCCTAGGTGGGTTACATCGCGGACGATGGCGGCCTGCGCGACATTCCGCCAATCGCCGACTCCTCGCACGGTAGTGCTGACCGACGGCCCTGCGGCCGAGCTTCCGAAAGTCCTTCGATGAAGATCAATGCTTTCCGGCAGGCGGGCAGGGGCGTGGTTGTTCTCGCCCTTATCCACCTTGCGTGGAGCGAGCGCCAAGGCGGTGAGGCTGCCGCTATCGCACAAAGCTGGCATGCTCCGGGCTTGATCTGAGCAAGCCCGGCTAGGTGCGCCCCTGCAGGATTGGGGGATCCTGTCGTCGACCGCATATCCAGGAGCTGCCGTCCGGTGTCCGATATCCCGATTGCTTACGCCAAACGCTTCGACGCGGTGCTCGCCTATATCGATGGCCACCTTGAAGGTGATCTTTCGGTAAAGGCGTTGAGTGAGGTGGCCCATTTCTCGGTGTACCACTTCCACCGGCAGTTCACCGCCTATGTGGGTGTGCCCGTTGCCCGCTATGTGCAGTTGATGCGGTTGCGGCGAGCGGCGCATCGCCTGGTGGCCGGCGCGCAGTACTCGGTGCTGGAGGCCTCGCTCGACGCCGGCTTCGACAGTCCCGAGGCCTTCAGCCGAGCCTTTCGCCGGGACTTTGGCATGGCTCCCAGGGCCTTCCGGCAGCAGCCGGACTGGCGGGCCTGGCATGCGGTCTTCGCCATTCCCCACTTCTCCAGGAGCATTACCATGCAAGTACGTATCGTCGATTTCGCCGAAGTCCGGGTCGCAGTCCTCGAGCACTGCGGTCCTCCCGCACAGCTCGACGAGAGCGTGAATCGGTTCATCGAATGGCGCATGGGCAGCGGCTGCTCGCCCGTCGTATCGAGTCGCACCTTTGGCATCCCCTACGGCAACCCTGACACGACACCGGCGGAGGAGTTTCGCTTCGCCATCTGCGGTGAGATCGACGGGGAGGTGGCGCCGAACGACTATGGGGTTCGCGAACTGGTCATTCCCGGCGGCCGCTGCGTCGTCGTGCGCCACGTCGGCTCGCCCGATCACATTGGCGAGAGCATCTACCCGGTTTATCGAGACTGGTTACCCGGAAGCAACGAAGAGCTCCGCGACCATCCCCTGTTCTTCCACTACCTGAGTGTCTATCCGCACACGCCGCTGGAGCAGTGGCAGACGGATGTCTACATCCCGTTGCGATAAGGCGGAGCCTCACCCCTGGGCCGTCGTCACGAGTTGCGCGTGACGACGGCATTCCGGTGCGCCAGTCTGGCAGACATGGCCAAGGCCTGGACTCCCGGTGAGCGCGCGTTCCCCAGCAATGCGGTGAGGCATGGATGCCTGGAGCCGGCCGTCGATGAGGTCGGCCCCGGGCATCGCTGCGGTTCCGCGTCGTGGCTACCAGTCGTAGCTCATTTCCAGCGAGGCCACCCGCTCCTGGCCGTAGTAGCAGCCGAATGCGTAGTTACAGTCGGAGACGTACTCCCGGTCGAACAGGTTCTGCACGTTCAGGCGCGCTTGCAGGCCCGCCATGCTTGGCGAGAAGCGGCTGAAGTCGTAGCCGAGGGTGGTGTCGTAGACGACATAGGCGGGGGTATGGAAGCTGTTCGCCGCGTCACCCGGCTTCCTGCCCGTGTAGCGTGCGCCGACGCCCCAGGTGAGGCCGTCGACGGTGGCCTGGCTGAAGTGGTAATCCACCCACGCAGTGGCCGAGACAGGCGCCTGGGCTTCGCTGCGGTTGTCCTCGTTGCCGTAGGTTTCCCTGGTGTAGAACGAGTCGATGTAGGTCGCTGCGGCGAGCACGTCGAACTGCTCGATGCTGGACTTGAGCTCCAGTTCGACACCGCGCGAACGTACCTCGCCGGACTGGCTTTCGTACTGCGGATAGTCGACGTCGCCGGTAAGGACGTTCTTCTGCTTGATCTGGAACACCGCGGCGGTCAGCAGGGTCTTGTCGAACGGCTGGTACTTCACCCCCACTTCGTACTGCTCGCCCTCGGTGGGCTTGAACGCATTGCCGCCGCGCTCCGGCGCGGCGGTGCCCACCGTTGGCAGGAAGGACTCGGAATAGCTGACGTAGGGCGCCAGGCCGAAGTCGGTGACGTAGGTCAGGCCGATGCGCCCGGTGAACTTGTTGTCGCGCTGCTCGGTGATGCTGCGTGCGAGCAGGTCCTTGTTCTCCACCTCGGCCCAGTCCTGGCGCCCGCCGATGGTGAGGATCCACTGGTCGAGCTTGATCTGGTCCTGCAGGTAGAGCCCGGTCTGGCGAACGGTGTTATCCCACTTGGTGGTCAGCTCCGGGCGCACGTTGCCGGTGTCGGTGTTGTTCTTCCCATAGAGGTTCACGGGTTCCGCGTTGTAGGCGTTGTAGCCGTCGTACTTGCGGTTGAAATGCCGATAGTCGACGCCGGCCAGCGTGGTGTGCTGCAGGGCGCCAGTGTTGAAGCGGTATTCCAGGTTGTTATCGAGGGTGTAGGCGCTGTTGTGCTGGCGCCAGTCGACCTTGGTCCGGTTGGCGCGGGTGTAGTCGGTGACGCCATCGGCGTCGGTAACGAAACTGCGCAGGTAGAAGCCCCGGTAGCGATCATCCACGTCGGTGTAGCGGGCGGTGGAGCGGAACTGCAGGTCTTCGTCGAAGCGGTGGCTGAAGTCGTAGCCGAGGATGTACTGGTCGCGCTTGTAGTCGTTGTAGCGCGAGTCGCCGGAGAAGAAGTCCCGGTCGATGCGCTGGCCGCTGGGGCCGCGCACCAGGCTGCCGATGCGCGGCAGCGACTGGTAGTCCTCCAGCCCATCGTCGCGCTGGACCTGGGCGAGCAGGGTAAGGGCGGTGTCCTCGGTGGGCGCCCAGGTCAGGCTGGGAGCCAGCAGCATTCGCTCGCTGTGAGTGTGGTCGACCTGCTCATTGCCCTTCTTGGCGACCCCGATGACGCGGTAGGAGAAGGCTTTCTGCTCATCCAGCGGACCGCTGGTATCGAACGCGCCATTGACCCGGTGGTAGCTGCCCAGACCAAACCTGACCTGGCTGCGCTGCTCGGTGGTGGGGCGCTTGGAGACCATGTTGACCAGCCCGCCGGGCTGGTTCTGGCCGTACAGCACCGAGGACGGGCCCTTGAGTACCTCGACACGTTCCAGCGTGTAGGGATCGATCTGCGGGGCGCCGCCCAGACTGCCGGCGTAGGGAAGGTAGGCGCCGTCGAGGTACAGCGGCGTCGGCGCAAAACCACGGCTGGTGATCTCGTCGGCGATGGAGTTGCGGTCCGTGTAGCCGTTGACGCCCAGGCCGGGGGTGTAGCGCAGCGCCTGGGTGAGGTTCTGCGCGCCCTGGGCCTGGATCTGGTCGGCGGTGATCACATTGATGGTCTGCGGGACCTCCAGGATCGGTGTGTCGGTCTTGGTGGCGGTGCCGGTGCGGGTCGCCACGTAGCCTTGCACCGGTCCCCAGGCCGATTCAAGGTTGGCGCCATTGATGGTGGTCGGTGACATCTCCAGTGCGTCATCGGCGGGAGCCAGCACGTATCCGTCGGCCACCGCCCGGGCCTGCAGGCCGCTGCCGTGCAGCAGCTGGGCGAAGCCTTCCTCCAGCGAATAGCTGCCGTGCAACGCTGACGCCTGGAGGCCGCGTACCTGTCCGGCATCGAAGGACAGCGCCACGCCAGCCTGGCTGGCATAGCGGTTCAGGGCGGTGCCCAGGGGGCCGGCGGGGATATCGAAGCTGCGGCTGTCCGCCTGGGCTGCCAGCGACAGTGCCGGCAGGCCCAGGGAGGCGGCCAGGCCCAGTTGCAGGGCCAGGGCCAGCGGAGAGAGGCGACGCGAGGAGCGGTTCATGAAGGTTCCTGTTGGGTTGGCTTATGTCATTCAGGACGGGCCACTCGGCCAAACTGGAACCGATATTGAAAAATAATTATTCGCGTGGATTTTCCCGGGTCACCTGCAGCAGCCACGGTCCGTAGGACTTCACCTGCAGCGGGAAGCTGCGCGCCAGCAGGCGCAGTGCGCGCTGCGGGTCATCCATCGGCAACACCGCGGAAACCCGCAGGCCGGCCAGCGTCTTGGCGTCGTAGGCCAGGTAGCCGCTGAAGTTGCGATCCAGTTCCTTGAGCACTTCGGGCATCGGCCGGTCCCAGACCACCAACTGGTGGTTGCGCCAGGATCGCTCGAAGGTGTTGCTGTCCACCCGCTGCGGCTGGCCGAGGCCCTGATCGTCCAGGCGCAGGCGCTGGCCGGCCGCCACTTCCACGCTGGCGCCGGAGACGCTGCGCACTTCGACGCGGGATTCGAGCATCGTCAGCCAGGTGGCGTCGTCGCGGCGTTCGACGATGAAGCGCGTACCCAGTGCGCGGATGCTGCCGTGGGCGGTTTCGACGACGAAGGGGCGGGCGGCGTCATGGGCCACCTGCACCAGGATGTCGCCCTGGATGAGGTGCACGGTGCGGCGATGGGTGTCGAAGTCGAGGTCTGCTGCCGAGCGGCCGTCGAGGATGACCTGGCTGCCATCGTCGAGACGTGTTTCCTGCCACTGGCTGGTTCCGGTACGCAGGTCGGCGAGCAGGTAGGCCGGCGGATTGGCGTGCAGGAACAAGCCCAGTGGCAATAGCGCCGCCAGGGCCAGTGCGACCCCGCCGGTGCGACGCCTCTGGCGTTGCCGGTCCAGGCTGTGTGCTGCATCCAGTGCTGCATGCGCGGGTGCTGCAGACAGCCTGTCGAAGCGCCGCAAGGTGCTCGTCAGGCTGGCTGCCGCCGCTGCGCGACGAGCATCGCTCGCGCACCATGCATCGAACTCGGCCTGCCGTTGCGGCTCGGCTTCCAGGCGCACCAGCCACTCGGCAACCTGCTGGAGCAGGGCGTCTTCGTGCCGGCTCATCATGCTCCGCCCAGTTGCCGGTGGCAGTGCAGCAGAGCCTGCACCAGGTACTTCTGCACCATGCGCGTGGAGACGCCGAGGCGTTCCGCGATCTGCTCGTGAGTCAGGCCGTCGAGATGGCGCAGCAGAAACGCCATGCGCGCCTTGGCGTTGAGCCCGAGAAGGGCATGGGCGATCTGTTCCAGCGCGTCGATTGCCTCGGCAACCTGCTCGGCGGAAGGGTGACCATCTGCTTCGTCGAGGACGCGTGCCAGTTCGTCCAGGTAGGCCTGCTCGATGGCTTGCCGGCGCGCGCGGTCAATGAGCAGCCGCCGCGCGATGGTGCAGATGAAGGCGCGCGGTTCCTGCAGTCCCAGAAGGTCCCGGGAGGCCAGTATGCGCACAAAGGTGTCATGGGCCACGTCGGCCGCGTTATCGCGATGGCGCAACCGCTTGCGCAGCCAGCCCAGCAACCAGGCATGGTGATCGAGATACAAGGCCTGTACGTCAGCGTGTCGAGGGCTGGAAGCAGCGGGTGGGGGCAACGCGAATCCTTGCGTGATAACGTCTTGCAGTTGCGAAGTAATCTCATCTTAATGTGCGTGCCATCAGGCAGGCAAGGAAAATGGAGTAGTCGGCGAGTGCCCAGCCGCTTCGGCAAACGAGCAGTTGCGGCTGGCCGACCGCCGTTGTCGCAAGCGTTCCTGTCCATCGAAGGTCTAGATGGAGCGCGCCTCCAATGATCCGCTCAGGAGGGCACCGACCAACGCCCGGAGGCTGATCCCAACCGAGAGAGCAGCTCGTCGTAATCCTTAAATTTAAATTGAATTTAGATTTAACCTGCTTCAGGCTTGTCGGCACTGTTCAGCTATTGAGGAAAAACCATGGCCTCCCGCGAAGCTCGAAAAGATGGTGAAGCGACCCGCCTGCGCATTCTTGAAGCCGCCGGTGAGCTGTGCGCCACGCTCGGCTTCGGTGAAACCAGCAACAAGGCCGTCGCCGCCAAGGCGGAGGTCGACCTGGCGTCGATCAACTACCACTTCGGCAGCCGCAACGGTCTCTACCAGGCCGTGCTGGGTGAGGCCCGTCGACGCTTTCTCGACATCGCCGACCTGCAGCGGATCATCCAGGGCGGGCAGTCGGCGCCGGACAAGCTGCTCGCGCTGACCGAACTGGTCGTGCGCAAGGCGGTGCGCGGGCGGGAAAGCTGGCACCTGCGGGTGCTGGCTGCCGAAGCACTGGCGCCCAGTAGCCATGGCCAGGAAGTGCTGCACCCCGAAAAGGCGCTGAAGCTGACGTTGCTCAAGCAGCTGTTCAGCGAGATCACCGGGATTCCGCCCGACGACCCCGCGTTGGTGCCCTGCATTCTCAGCGTCACGGCGCCCTGGGCGATGCTGCTGATCGGACCTCGTGGCGGGCATGGCGCCCTGCGCGACATTCTCGACATGCCAGGTCCTGCGGTCGTCGCCCAGCTCTACAGCTTCACTCTGGCCGGCCTGCAGGAAGTAGGGCGGCAGCACCGTCTGCGCCTGCCCACCACGGGCGAATGAGCCCGCTTCCATTCCTTCTACTTCCCACGACACCTCATCTCATCAGGTCCGCTCCATGCAAACGGCTTCCGAACAACCCCTGGCCACGAACCTGAGCCCCTCGGACGACGCTCAGGCGACGCAGCCATCCATCCCCCTGTTGCTGGCGGCGTTGCTGCTGGTGATGTTCCTCGCGGCGCTGGACCAGACCATCGTGTCCACCGCGTTGCCGACCATCGTCGGCGAACTGGGCGGCCT
Organism: Pseudomonas sp. AU11447; assembly: GCF_001672555.2. NCBI lineage: Bacteria > Pseudomonadati > Pseudomonadota > Gammaproteobacteria > Pseudomonadales > Pseudomonadaceae > Pseudomonas > Pseudomonas sp. AU11447. The sequence goes on from NZ_LZDG02000075.1 coordinate 7,082, forward strand.
GCACCTGTTGTCCTGGGTGGTGACCTCCTACCTGCTGGCCTCCACGGTCGTGGTCCCGCTGTATGGGAAATTCGGCGACCTGTACGGCCGCAAGCTGGTGCTGCAGACCGCCATCGTGCTGTTCCTGGCGGGCTCGGCGCTCTGCGGGCTGGCGCAGAACATGACCGAGCTGATCCTCCTGCGCGCGCTCCAGGGCCTGGGCGGCGGCGGCTTGATGGTGGTGGCGATGGCGGCCATCGGCGACGTCATTCCGCCGGCCGAGCGTGGCCGCTACCAGGGGCTGTTCGGTGGCGTATTCGGCCTCGCCACGGTGGTCGGTCCGCTGGTGGGCGGCTTCCTGGTCGAGCAGTTGTCCTGGCGCTGGATCTTCTACATCAACCTGCCGCTGGGCTTGCTCGCCCTGCTGGTGATCGGCAGCGCGTTCAAGCCCCACGTCGCGCGGGTGAAACACGTCATCGACTACTTTGGCGCGTTCTTCCTGACCCTGGCCCTGGCCTCGCTGGTGCTGATCACCAGCCTGGGCGGCAGCACGCTCGAGTGGACCTCGATCGACATCCTGTGCCTGTCGCTCTTCGCCGTTGTCGGTGTGATCGGCTTCGTCCACGAGCAACGCATCGCGGCGGAACCTATCATGCCGCTGCACCTGTTCCGCCACCGAACCTTCGTGCTCGCCGGGCTGATCGGGTTCACCGTGGGTGTTTCGCTGTTCGGCTCGGTGACCTTCCTGCCGCTCTACATGCAGGTGGTCAAGGACGCCACGCCGACCAGTGCGGGCCTGCAGATGCTGCCCCTGATGGGGGCAATGCTGGTCGTCTCGGCTATTACCGGTCGCCTGATCAGCCGCTGGGGGCGTTACCGGGTATTCCCCATCCTTGGCACGCTGCTGCAGGTCATCGCCCTGGCGTTGCTGAGCCGTCTGGACCTGCAATCGTCGATGTTGCAGATGAATCTCTACATGGCCTTGCTCGGCGCCGGGCTGGGCATGGTGATGCAGGTGCTGATCCTGGCGGTGCAGAACAGCGTCGAATTCCGCCACATGGGCGTGGCGACCTCCGGGGCGACCCTGTTCCGCTCCATCGGCGGCTCGATTGGCGTCTCGGTGTTCGGCGCATTGTTCTCCCACGAGCTGATGAGTCGGCTCGTGAGTGCCTTCCCGGCCAGTGTCGGCTCACCGGCCAACCTGTCGCCGGCCGCTGTGCATGCCTTGCCCGCAGCGTTGCAACAGGCTTACCTGGAAGCCTTTTCCGGATCGATGCACTGGGTCTTCCTGGTGGCGTGCATGGTCAGCGCCGTGGCCTTCGCGCTGTCGTGGCTGCTGCAGGAAGTTCCGCTGCGCAAAGCCTGACGAGACCTCGGCCGCCGATCCGCTGCGGATCGCCCGGCCGCAGGACGGCGGCCAGGCAGGCCGCGAGTGTCTCGCCTATTCGGCGCCTTGGCTGGCCCACTGCTCGCGCGAAAGCTCGAAGCAAAGCCATTGCGCGGGAGTGCCCGAAAGATCCAGTTCAGCGTCGTACGCCAGCCTGGCGCCCAGCTTTGCCGTACCTTTCTGCGAGCGGATGTTGCTCGGCGCGATGTGGAACCACACGCGCTCGAAGCACTGGAAGGCATGGCCGAGCATCAGGGCCTTCAGTTCGCGGTTGGTCGCGCCGCCCCAGTAGCGGTGGTTGATGAAGGTGAAGCCGATGCCGATGTCTTCCGGCTGGTCCGGCACCGGGTAGTAGCGCGAGCAGCCGATGGCCCGGCCGGTTGCCCGGTCGAGGATCAGCAGGCAGCCACCGGCATTCACCAGGAACTGGAAGTAGGGCTCGAAGACCTCGCGGCGGTAACGATCCTTTGCCGGGTGCCCGGCCCAGGTTTCGGGCGAGTTGGCGGCGCCGTAGAGGGCGTCGAAATCCTCGCTGCGCAGCGGGCGAAGTTGCAGGGAATCGCCGAGCAGGGTCGGCTGGTCATCGAAGGTGGTCATGCTGGGCTCCAGGGGTAATGGAGCTCAGCTTAAGGGCGGATCGGAACCTTGCAGAGAGCCAATGGCACGTACTTGCGCGGTGCCATTGGCTGCTTAGTCGCAGCAGATGCCGAGAATCGCCTGCGCGGCCGACGCTGTGCCGCGTGAGGCCTGCATCTGTTCGCGCACACCGGCCAGCCGTTGCTGCACGGCCTTGTCGGCGAGCAGTTCGGCCAGCGTGCCGGGCAGCGCCGCCAGCGGGTTCTCGAAGCGTGGCAGGTAGCGCGCCACGCCGACTTCCTCGGCGCGCCGGGCATTGTCGTGGCCGTCCCAGCAGTAGGGGATGATCACCGACGGCAGGCCGAAGTAGAGCGCCTCGCAGAAGCTGTTGTTGCCGCCGTGATGGATGAACAACTGGCATTCGCGCAGCACCGCCGGCTGCGGGTACCAGCTGTCGAGGTAGACGTTGTCGGGCACGCTGTCGTAGTGCTCGCGGTAGGCGCCGACGTTGATCAGGAAGCGATAGGGCAGTTGCGCGGCGGCATCGATCAGCTTGCGCATCATCTCGATATCGGCGGCGCCGAGGCTGCCGAAACTCACATAGATCAGCGCAGCATCGTCGTGCCGCGGGAACTGCGGCGGGATATACGGCGCCTCGCTGCGCACGCAGCCGTCGAGGTACAGATAGCGCTCGGCCGGCAGCGGATTCTGGCGCTCGTAGCGCACGGGGGTGGGCGAGAGCAGCAGGTTGAGCCAGGGCGAATCCTCGAGGAACTGGCCGGCGGGCAGGGCGGGGTGGCCGCACTCGGCGAGGAACTGCGCGAAGCGTTCATGGGCCGGCCGGGTGGCCTGCAGGTAGTGCTCGCGATAGGTTGCGCAGGCTTGCGGGTCGCTGCTGCTGGCGCCGGACAGGTAGGGCGGCACGGCAGCGTCGGGCAGTTCGGTTTCCGCGCAGGAGATCATCCGCACCCAGGGACAGCCGGCGGCGGAGATGGCCGGGAAGCTGACCACGTTGTCCAGCACGATGGCATCGGGCTTGAGCCGGGCGAGCAACTGCTGCAGCGGTTTTTCCGACTCGATGGCGGTATCGATGATGGCTTCCCAGGCCGGCGCTACGTAGCTGTCGATCTGCGCCAGGGGGGGCTGGTCGAAGTAGGGCACGTTGCGCTCGATGAAGCGCTCCCAGTAATGCTGGTGGTCGGCGGCGGAGAGCGGCGAGTCCAGTTGCAACGGGTACTCGGCGAAGCCGTACTCGGCGAAGATGCCCTGGAAATGCGCATGGCAGATGAACACCGGGCGGGCGCCGAGTTCGCGCAGGGCCTGGGCGATGCCGATGCAGTTCAGCGCGGCGCCGAAGCTGGCCTCGGGGAAGAAGGCGATGGTTCTTGTTCTTTGCGTCATGGGCACATCCGGGTGTTGCTCACGGGCACTGCGTGAAACTGATACTGCATTTTTTCGTTAAAAAAAACACCGTGTGAGAAAAATAATCAGCGACGGCCCAGGGCGAACGACTGCGGAATCCCGCGGTTGGCGGTCTGCGGGCGCTGCGCGAAGGACAGCCTCAGGTGCAGGCGCATCAGGTCGGCGGCGACTTCAAGCTGGCCGCGTTCGATCTGCTCGATGATCCGCAGGTGCTCACGCAGGGCTTCCTGCAGGCGGTGCACGCTGACCATCGGCAGCAGGTTGGGCAGGCGGCGCAGGCGCTGGTGCTGCAGCAGGGCGTCGCCGACGAAACGGTTGCCGCAGCCCTGGGCGATCAACTCGTGGAAGCCGATGTCGAGTTCGCGGAACTGGGCCACGTCGAAGCGCTCGATGGGCGCCGCCAGCAGTTCTTCCATGGCCCCGCGCAGCAGGGCAAGGCGCGCCAGGTCCGGCTCGAAGCCGGGGGCGAGGAGGGCTTCGGGTTCGAGGATCAGGCGATAGCGCAGGCTGTCTTCCAGTGCTGCGAGGTTGTTCAGCAGCGGGCGGAACGACCAGCTCTGTCCGGCGCCGCGCTCCAGCACCTGGTCCTCGCTGAGCTGCGCCAGGACCTTCTGCGCGGCGACTCGACTGATGTCGTAGCGGCGCATCAGTTCGCTGGCGCTCAGGCTGTTGCCCAGGCGGCCGGCCATGCGGTCGCGCAATACCGAGGCGGCCAGCGCTTCCTCCTCGGCCTGGGGCAGGGCGGAGCCGAGCACCTGGGCGGACGGGTCGGCAGTGAGGCGATACCCCTTGCCCGGCTCGTGGGCCACCAGTTGCTGTTCCAGCAGCAGGTCCAGGCCGGCGCGGATCAGTGTGCGCGAGACGCCGAAGGTGCGCGCCAGCTGTTGCTCGGACAGCGCATCGCCATCGGCGAGACCGGTGTCCTGGGCGTGCTCGATGATCCGCCGGGCCAGTTCCAGGTGGTTGGTGCGCGGTCTTTTCTCGGTGTCCTTGCTCAAGCGGCTCATCTCCAGCGGTCCCGGCGGGCTTGTCGTCGCGGGGCGAACCCTTATGCCACAGCGAGGGTGGTCCAACAAGAATGTGAGAAATGGTTGTAGGAAATTGTTGACTTCGCCAGCTGTTCGGTTTTTATTTTGAAAAAAAGACATGTAGTACGCTTTTCGTTCCGCTGCCGTCGACACAACAACAATCATCGTCAGGTGCGCAAGATGAAGCTGAAGACCATGCTCTACGCAGGGGCAACCCTCGCGCTCACGCTGTCCGCCACCACGGCCAGTGCCAAGGATCTGGTGATCTCCATCTGGGACGGCTACATGGCCCCGGACAACCTGGAGAAGTTCCAGAAGGCCACCGGCCTGGAAGCCGACAAGTCGCTCCATGCCACCAACGAAGAGATCATGGGCAAGCTCATGGCCTCCGGCGGCGAGGGCTACGACGTGGTGTTCGTCTCTTCCCCCTTCGCCGAGATCCTGCACAAGCAGGGCCTGCTCGCCGACATCGATCCGGCCAAGGTGCCGAACCTCAAGAACCTCTACCCCGAAGCGCAGAAGCTCGAGTACGACCCGGGCAACCACTTCTCCGTGCCCTACACCTGGGGCACCACCGGCATCTGCTACCGCTCGGACAAGGTCAACCCGGCACCGTCGAGCTGGAGCGACCTGCTCAAGCCTTCCGACGCCCTCAAGGGCAAGACCACCATGCTCGCCACCGACCGCTGGCTGCTCGGCGCCGGCTTCCTGGCCAATGGCTGGTCGGTCAACGACGGCAACCCGGACCAGATCAACGCGGTGCGCGACCAGCTGATCGCCACCAAGAAGCGCCTGCTGTCCTTCGACGACACCACCTTCTACTCCAAGCTGGCTTCGGGCGAGGCGCTGATGGCCCACGCCTGGGATGGCTGGTGCAACTACGGCACCCAGGCCAACGAATCGATCAAGTTCGTCGTGCCCAAGGAGGGTTCCGACCTCTGGGTGGACACCATGGTCGTGCTGAAAAGCTCTAAGAACCCCGACGCCGCCTACCGCTTCATCAACTACATGCTGGAGCCGGCGAACCACGCCTGGGTCGCGGAGAACATCCTCTACAAGGTGCCCAACCAGGCGGCGATGGCGACCCTCAAGCCGGACCTGCTGGCCAAGTACCCCAACCTCACCACCACGCCGGCCGAGTTGGTCAAGCAACAACAGTTGCGTGACGTGGGCGGCTCGACGCAGAAGGCGTACACCCGCGCCGTGACCGAGATCATGGCGGCCCAGTAGTAGGGCCGGCTGCGCGTCGGCGATGCTGCGTTGAGAACAAGCGCGGGCTTGCTCATTTAGCGGCCTAAACTCCGCGCCCGCGCTTGTTCTCGCCTTGCCTCGCTCTAGCTCGCTCGCCCCAGAAGTTCACTGCATTTAATAACCCTGAAGCACCCCGCCTGGCGTGGGGTTGGGGGAACTACGCATGACCGCTTTATCCGCCGACCGCAAATTGTCGGCCTGGCTGCTCGCGCCCGGTCTGGGCTGGCTGGCCCTGTTCCTGCTGCTGCCGTGCCTGCTGGTGCTGGTCTACAGCTTCCTCGAGCGCGGTGCCTACGGCGGCATCGACTACGTGTTCACCTGGGAAAACTACCGCCGCGCGGTGGACCCGCTGTACCTCGACATCCTCCTGCGCTCGGCGAAGATCGCCGGCCTGGCCATGCTCTTCGCGGTGATCATCGGTTACCCGGCGGCCTACGCCATCACCCGCACCACGCCTCGCCGGCAGGCGGTGTACCTGTTCCTGGTGATGCTGCCGTTCTGGAGCAACTACCTGATCCGCACCTATGCCTGGATCGTCCTGCTCAACCGCGAAGGCCTGCTCAATCGGCTGTTCAACCTGCTGGGCTACAGCGGCGAGCCGATCAACCTGTTGTACACCGACGCCACCGTGGTGCTCGGGCTGGTCTACAACTACATCCCCTTCGTCATCCTCGCCATCTACAGCTCGCTGTCGCGCATCGACAACGAGCTCTGGGAAGCCTCGCGGGACCTTGGCGCGTCCGGCTGGACCACTTTCCGCCGAGTGATCCTGCCGCTGTCGGTGCCCGGCGTGGCGGCCGGCGCGGTGTTCGTCTTCGTGCTCTCCATCGGCAACTTCATCACCGCCGACCTGCTGGGCGGCAAGCAGGTGCAGATGGTCGGCAACCTGATCTACGCCCAATTCCTCACCGCACGGGACTGGCCGTTCGGCGCGGCGCTGAGCTTCTTCCTGATCGGCATCATGCTGCTGCTCCTGTTCATCCAGGCCATGGTCTCGCGCCGGGCCCAGGGCGCGGAGGGAGAACGCCATGCGTAACTCCTCCGGCATCGCCCTCGGCACACACCTGTGGCTGGTGTACGCCTTCCTCTATGTGCCGATCCTGGTGCTGATCCTGCTGTCGTTCAACGCCAGCGGCCTGCCCACCGCGTGGGGCGGCGCATCTCTGAAGTGGTACACCAAGCTGCTGGCCAATGCCTCGATCCAGCACGCTGCGCTGAACACCCTGATCGTCGCACTGACCTCTACCTTCATCGCCTGCGTGCTTGGCACCTTACTCGCGCTGGGCGTGGAAATGCGCGCGCGTAGCAGCGGCAAGAAAGGCAGCAACATCGCCGACACCCTGCTGATGGCACCGATGATCATCCCCGACATCGTCCTGGCCATTGCGCTGCTGAGTTTCTTCAACCTGCTGAAGATGAGCCTGGGGCTGCACTCGATCATCCTCAGTCACGTGGTGTTCAACATCGCCTTCGTCTGCGCGGTGGTGCGCACGCGCCTCAAGCACTTCGACTATTCGATCCTCGAAGCGTCCATCGACCTGGGCGCCGGCTGGTTCACCACCGCGCGCCGGGTGCTGCTGCCGGCGATCTTCCCCGGCGTGCTGGCCGGCGGATTGCTGGCGTTCACCCTGTCGGTCGACGAATTCATCATCGCTTTCTTCAACTCCGGCTCCGGCAGCGCCTCCACCACGCTGCCGATGCAGATCTACTCGATGATCCGCTTCGGTGTGACCCCGGAAATCAACGCCCTCGCCACCCTGGTGATGCTGGTCAGCTTCACCGCGCTGTTCGCCTCCCAACGTCTGAACAAGGTGCCCAAAGCCCATGACTAAGTCTTCCGACCTGCTGGTGCTGGACCAGGTCAGCAAATCCTATGGCGAGGGCCTGACGGCGGTGGACCAGGTGTCCCTGGCGATCCGCGAGAATGAGTTCTTCGCGCTGCTCGGCCCGTCCGGCTGCGGCAAGACCACGCTGATGCGGATGATCGCCGGCTTCGAGACGCCCAGCTCCGGCGCCATCTACCTCAATGGCCAGGACATCTCGCCGCTGCCGCCGAACAAGCGCCCGCTGAACCTGATGTTCCAGTCCTACGCGCTGTTCCCCAACATGACCGTACGCAGCAACATCGCCTACGGCCTGGAGATGGAGAAGCTGCCCGCCGGTGAAATCCGCCAGCGCGTCGATGCAGTGCTGGAAACCGCGCAGCTCGGCCCGCTGGCCAACCGCCGCCCGGACCAGCTTTCCGGCGGCCAGCGCCAGCGCGTCGCCCTGGCCCGCGCGCTGGTCAAGCGCCCGCGCGTGCTGCTGCTGGACGAACCGCTCGGCGCGCTGGACAAGAAGCTGCGCGAGAAGATGCAGTTGGAACTCAAGCGCCTGCAGCACGAGAGCGGCATCACTTTCATCATGGTCACCCACGACCAGGAAGAAGCCCTGGTGATGTCCGACCGCATGGCCGTGCTGCGTGACGGCAAGGTCTGCCAGTGCGGCAGCCCCAGTGAACTCTACGAGAACCCGGGCAGTCGCTTCGTCGCCGACTTCATCGGCGTCAGCAACCTGATCGAGGGCCGCCGCGTGGGCACCAACCGCCTGCAGGCCGGCGATCAGGTGCTGAACATCGAGACCACCGCCCAGTCCTGCCCCGAGAGCGTGACCCTCGCGCTGCGCCCGGAGCGCCTGCGCGTGCTGACCGATGCCACGCCCGCCACTGACAACCAGATCCACGGCCAGGTGGCGGAAGTCGCCTACCACGGCCTGGACACCAACCTGCACGTGAACACGGCGCTGTCCAGCAAGCCGCTGATCGTCCGCGTGCCGTCCTCGGACTACGACTTCTTGCGCCTCGCCGCCGGCATGCCGGTGCGCCTGGGCTGGGATGCGCGGCACGGCCGCGTGCTGACTCACTGATTGCTTCAAGAACAAGACTTACAGGAGAGCACCATGAGTAGTGAACGCAAGGTCATCGCCTTCTTCCCCGAGGCCGCCTACGGCCCGGCCCTCAATTCGGTAGGCATCGCCCAGGCCTGCGAGGCGCTGGGGCACAAGGCGGTGTTCCTCACCGACCCGGGCATGACCGGGGTGTACTCGGCCTACGGCTTCGAGGAGCACTACGTGAACATGTCCGAGCCGATGCCGGCTGAGGAGATGGCGCGCTACTGGACCGACTTCATCAACGGCCACATCCCCAACTTCCGCAAGGCGCCGATCGACCAGCTCGACAACTACGTGAAGGAGTGCTGGGAGGCCATCGTCTCCACCTCCAAGTGGGCGCAGAAGGAGCTGCCGGCGATCCTCGACCGGATCAAGCCGGACCTGATCTGCGTCGACAACGTGATCCTCTTCCCGGCCATCAAGCACTACGGCAAGCCGTGGGTGCGGATCATCTCCTGCTCGGAGAACGAGGTACACGACCCGGACATCCCGCCGTACCTGTCGGGCATGAGCGTGGAAGACAAGGAGGGCCACGCGCGCTTCCAGAAACGCTTCGAGGAAGTGATCGCGCCGATCCACGCCGACTTCAACGACTTCCTCGCCGAGTGTGGCGAGCGCCCGTATCCGCTGGGCACCTTCTTCGAAGAGTCGCCCTACATGAACCTGCTGCTGTACCCGGACCCGGTGAAGTTCCAGCGCCGCCATCCGCTGCCGGCGCGGCAGTTCCACTACCTGCAGGGGTGCGTGCGCAGCGACAAACCCTACGAGATTCCGCAGTTCAAGGCGCACAACGACAAGCCGCTGCTGTACGTCAGCTTCGGCAGCCTCGGCTCGGGCGATGTCGACCTGCTCAAGCGCCTGGTCACCGCTATCGGCAAGCTGCCGTACCGCGCGCTGTTCAATGTCGGCGAGCACGTGGAGAAATACGACGACCTGCCGGACAACGTAATCGTTTCCAACTGGTACCCGCAGCCTTCGGTGATCGCCCAGGTCGACGGAGTGATCCACCACGGCGGCAACAACAGCTTCACCGAGTGCCTGTTCTTCGGTAAACCGGCCATCGTCATGCCCTACGTCTGGGACGGCCACGACAACGCCATGCGTGCCCAGGAGAGTGGCCATGGCCTGCGCATGGATCGCTACGACTGGAGCGAGCAGGACCTGGCGCGCAACATCGCCCAGCTGCTCGGCGACGACCTGATGCAGGAGCGCCTGGCGCGCACCAGCGACTACATGCGCTCGCGCAAGGGCCCGGAAGACGCCGCGCGCATCCTCGACCAACTGATGGGCGGCAAGGCGGTGAACCATGGCTGAGTCCAAGGGCCCCTTCTTTAATGGAGCGGCCAGCGCGCCGCACATCCGTGGGGCCCGCGACTACGACGACCTGGTGGACTGGGGCGTGCAGTCCGACGCGCTGGAAGGCGTCTCGCATTCCAGTGGCCGCCTGCTGTTCAAGGGCCCGAATAACAGTCCCGAGACCGGTCTGTGGGTCTGCACGCCCGGCCGCTGGCGGCTGTCGATCCCGCGCGACGAGCTGTGTCACTTCGTTGCCGGGCGCGCCACTTACCGCTCGGACGAGGGCGAGGTGATCGAGGTCGAACCCGACACCCTGGTGCTGTTCCCCGCCGGCTGGACTGGCGAATGCACCGTGCACAGCACACTTCGCAACCTCTACATGCTCGCCTGAACCCGTAGGGCGCATAACGCCCCAAGCGTTATCCGCCGTCGAGTTTTGCGCCGAGCCCATCGGCGGATAACCGCAAGCAGTTATTCGCCCTACGCCTTATCCGGCCGCCCGAGAGGGTGGCCATTGCTGGAGAAAGACATGAAGACTCCCGTTATCCATCGCCCGCTGCAAGTCACCGAACTCAAGGACTGGGGCGTGATCCCGACCATGCTCGAGGGCGAGTCCCACGTCAGCGGCGTGGTGCTGCACAAGGGGCCTGAAGGCCAGTCCGAATGCGGCATCTGGCACTGCACGCCGGGCAAGTGGTTCTGCCACGTGACCAGCGACGAGTTCTGCCATTTCCTCGAAGGCCGTTGCACCTATGTGCACGAATCCGGCGAGGTGATCGAGATCGAGCCGGATACCGCGGCCTTCTTCCCCAAGGACTGGAAGGGCGTGTGCACCGTGCACGAGACCATCAAGAAGGTCTACATGATCCGGTGATGCCATGAACCTGCCTTGTGAAACCACCCGCGCCGCCGCCCGCGAGACCTTTCTCGCCGGCAGCGGCCTGGCCGGAGAGACGCTGACCGCGCTACCGGCCGACGCCTCGGCGCGGCGCTACTTCCGCGTCGATGGCAAGGGCCTGCTGCTGATGGATTCGCCACCCGGCGCCGAGCCGCTGGCGCCGTACCTGCGGGTGGCACAACTGCTGCGCGACTGCGGGCTGTCGGCGCCGAACGTGCTGGCCGCCGACCGTGAGCTGGGCCTGGCGCTGATCGAGGACTTCGGTGACGCCACCTATACCCGGCTGTTCGCGGCCGGTCACAGCGAAACGGAGCTGTATCGTCTCGCCGTGGATGCCCTGGTGCGCCTGCACCGCGCCGGCCCGCAAGCGGCAGAGGGTGTGCCGGCCTACGACGGGCAGAAGCTGGGCGAGGAAGCGGCGCTGTTCATCGATTGGTACGCGCCGCTGCTCATCGGCGAGAAGGCCGCCGCGCAGTTGCGCGAACGCTATCTCGCCGAGTTCGCCGCGCTCTGGCGAGACGCCTCGATGCGCCGCGAAGTACTGGTGCTGCGCGACTATCACGTCGACAACCTGATGCTGCTGGAGGGCAGGGAGGACGTGGCGGCCTGCGGGTTGCTGGACTTCCAGGACGCGCTGTTCGGCGCACCGGCCTATGACCTCATGTCACTCCTCGAAGACGCGCGGCGCGACATTCCCGAAACGCTGCGCGTGGCCCTGCTCACCCATTACCTCAGCCAGCGCCCGGAAGTGGACGGCCGGCGCTTCCTGGCCGACTTCCAGGTGCTCGCCGCACAGCGCCACGCCAAGGTGCTGGGCATCTTCGTGCGCCTGGCCAAGCGCGATGGCAAGCACGGCTATCTCAAGCACCTGCCGCGCGTACTGCGGCTGTTCCAGCGCGCGCTCGACAGCGAACAGCTGCGCCCGCTGGCGGCGCTGCTCGACGCAAACCTGCCGAACTGGCGCCAGCCGCTGGAGAGCGACGTGATCGCCCAGCGTCTGGCCTCACCCGAATCCCTGCGGAGCATTCCATGACCGACTTTCACGTTGACGTGCCCCTGCGTTTCATCGGCCCTCACTACCAGGGTGTGGCCACGCAGCGCCTGCGCGACATCATCAATCCCGCTGACCTCACGCCCGTGGGCCGCATTGCCCTGTGCGATGCGGAGGACGTGGACGCCACCATCGACGCCGCCAACGCTGCCCAGCGCGAGTGGAAGCGTGTCGATGCGAAATCCCGCGCGGCGATCCTTCACCAGTTGGCCAACGCCATCGAGACCGACCAGGCGACCCAGCGCGAAGTGGCGCGGCTGATGACGCTGGAGATGGGCAAGCCGTTCCCCGAGGCCATGGGCGAGCTGGCCAACTGCGCGCCGATCTTCCGCTACTACGCCGAGATGGCCCGCGATGAAGCGGGCAAGGTAGCCGGCACCACCCAGCTCGGCTCGTTCCAGCATGTGCGCTACGAACCCTATGGCGTCAGCGTGCACATCATGCCGTTCAACTTCCCCATCCTGCTGATGTGCTGGACCCTGGCCGCCTCGCTCGCGGCGGGCAACGCCTGCATCGTCAAGCCGGCGGAAAGCACCACGCTGTGCACGCTGAAATTCATGGAGCACTTCAAGGTGCTGCCGGCGGGGATGGTCAGCTGCGTGCCGGGCGATGCCAGTACCGCGCAGCGCCTGGTGCAATCCGAACGCACCCACGCCGTGGCCTTTACCGGTAGCGTCGCCGCCGGCAAGGCAGTGGCAGTAGCCTGCGCCGAACGCATGAAACCGGCGGTTATCGAGGCCGGCGGCAGCGACCCGATGATCATTTCCCGCCACGCACCGCTGGAAGTCGCGGCAGCGGGCGCGGTGACCGCAGCCTTCCACCTGAGCGGGCAGATCTGCACCTCGGCCGAGCGCTTCTATGTGGTCGACGAAGTGCACGACGAGTTCGTCGCGCGTTTCGCCGAGCGGACTCGCGCGTTGCGCATCGGTCACGGGCTGGAGCGCTCAGAGATCGGCCCGATGGTCAGCGAAGCGGCCCGCGCCAAGGTGATTCGCCTGGTGGACGATGCCATCGCCAAGGGTGCCACGCTGGTCTGCGGCGGGCGTATTCCGCCGCAATTCCCGGTGGGCTGGTACTACGAGCCGACCATTCTCACCGACGTCACCCCGGCGATGGCGATCTTCCACGAGGAGTGCTTCGGCCCGGTGGCGGCGATCTGCAAGGTGAAGGATTTCGACGAGGCCGTGCGCCTGGCCAATGACTCGCCCTTCGGCCTGGGCGCCTCGCTGTTCTCCACGGACCTGGCCGAAGCCATGGAGGCGGCGGACCGCCTGGAAGCAGGCATGGTCTGGGTGAACAACCCGCTGATCGACAACGACGCGCTGCCGTTCGGCGGCTGGAAGATGTCCGGCATGGGCCGCGAACTGGGCCGTCAGGGCCTGGACGCGTTCCGCCGCTCGAAGATGGTGATCATCGATCACCAGCCGCAGATCCACTCCTGGTGGTATCCGTACAGCGACGAGGTGTTCTACCAGGGCTGATCCTTCAAGCCGAGGCGCGGCCCAGCCTTTGCTGCAGCCGCGCCTTCACCTCGGGCCATTCGCTGTCGATGATGCTGAAGCGCACCGAGTTGCGCTTGCGGCCGTCGGGCATGATGCGTTCGTGGCGGACGATGCCTTCCTGCACGGCGCCCAGACGCAGGATGGCGGCGCGAGATTTCTCGTTCAGCTCGTCGGTGGTGAACTGCACGCGCACGCAGTCGAGTTCCTCGAAGGCGTAGGTGAGCAGCAGGAGCTTGGCCTCGGTGTTGATCGGCGTGCGCTGCGCCGACAGGGCGAGCCAGGTGTGGCCGATCTCCAGCTTGCGGTTGGCGCGGTCGACCTTCCAGAAACGCGTGCTGCCGACGATCTTTCCGTTGCGCCGATCGAGGATGGCGAAGGGCAGGACGGTGCCTTCCTCCAGGCCCTTTTCAGCCTTGGCGATGTAGCTATCCACGGTGTCCGGGCCGGGCACCACCGTGACCTTGAGGTTCCACAGTTCGCCGTCGGTGGCTGCATTGAGCAGTGCGTCGCGGTGTTCCGCGCGCAGGGGAATGAGTTCGACGTGCTGGCCGATGAGGTGGGGGCAGGTGAGGGCGGGCATGCTGTTGGGCTCTGGGTGAAACGAACCCGAAGCCTACCGTATGCAGCAGGCTTTTCGTAGGAGCGAGCTTGCTCGCGAACCGCACGGCAGAGGTGGTCCCGGCGAAAGGCTGTTCGCGAGCAAGCTCGCTCCTACAAGGAGGACGGTGTGGGACGACGGTCAGAGCGCCACGCGAGCGACATCCCCCTCCAGTACCAGGCGCGTCCCGTAGGGCTCTGACAGCGCGGCAAAGCGCTGCAGGATCGCTTGTGCGTGTTCGCCTTCGACCAGGCGCGGGCGGCCACGGCGGTGGACCGCTTCGCCCAGGCCCAGGCTCACCGGATGCAGTTCGATGCCGGTGAGACGGCGGCCATCGAACTGGCAGACCGGTACCAGGCTCTCCCAGAAGCGCGCATCGGAGGGGAAGCTGCGGGTGTCGTTCTGCGTACGTTGCAGGAAGACCTTGGAAGGCGTCTGGTTGCGGTCGACGCGGAACTGCTCGTAGCTGTCCGCCGGCAGGCGCTCGACCAGCTCGTTCTGGCCGATGAAGTTGCCCAGGCTGTAGAAGATCGGCTTGCCGTTGTAGATCTCCATGCCGCGCAGCAGGTGCGGGCCATGGCCGACCACGATGTCGACGCCAGCGTCGATCATCCGTCGCGCGACCGGCTGGATGAATTCGGCGGCGGCTTCCAGGTTCCATTCGCCGGTGGTGTCATGACCCAGTTCGTGGGCGTGGATGCTCAGTACGACGATGTCGGACAACGTCCGTGCTTCCTCGACCCAGCGCAGGATGTCGTCCATGTCCTTCTTGCGCGGCAGGGTGCGCAGGCGCGAGCTCTCGCCCTGGCGGAACAGCAGCGGGGTGAAGGGACCGAATACGGCCAGCGACGGATCGGGAATCGGGTGGGCGAAGCCCAGGTCCACCGCGCCCTGGTAGAGGCGGTCCAGGCCGAGGCTGGCGATGATCCCGCGCATGGCTTCCATCTGCGTGCCGTCCAGCTGGTGCACAGTGTCGTAGCGCAGCGGGTTGAGGCCGGGGCGGCCAGGCATGTCGCGGGTCTGTTCGCTGGCCTCCTGGCCCTTGCCGAAGGTGGAGGTGCAGGCGAGCAGCGAGACGGTGCCGGCGGGCTTGGTGCAGTACACCGGGCGGCGCGCTTCCTCGAGGTTGCGGCCGGTGCCGGCGAACAGCAGTTCGCGTTTCTCCAGCTGCGCGTGGGCGGCGTGCAGGCCGGCAATGCCGTAGTCCAGGCTGTGGTTGTTGGCGGTGGAGAACAGGTCGAAGCCGCCGTCCACCAGCTCATCGAGAATCCACGACGGCGCGCCGAAGTGCGAGCCGCCGCTTTCCAGCACTGCGTCGCCCTGGAAGTCGTTGGGCAGTACTTCCAGGTTGGTGAAGCTGACATCGGCGCCGCGCAGCAGGTCGAACAGCGGGCGCAGGGTTTCATCGTCGCGGCTGTTCAGGCGGCGCTGCAGGATGCTGTCGCCGGTCAACGCAATCTTCATGGTCCACCTCATCGTTGGGAGTCGCTGATGGCGGCGGACTTTAGGCCAATGCGCAGGCGCGGTCGGCTGAATCCTGGGTATCGCGATAGCTGCCGGTTATCACCCGCGAACCCTCACGGGCTGCCGGTCGCAGGCGTTTCGATTCTGGCTATGGGCATCACTTTTTTTCAGCAGTCAGCCTTGTGACAGCGCTCTTACCATGCGACCGCCTCCCGGCTTGAGAGCCGGGACGCAGGAGTGGCACGGCTTGCCGTGACCAGCACGTTCCAGGCGGAGAGCAGCATGAAAAAAACAATAACCGGCGCCGCAGGCTTCAGGCCGCACGCGCTGGCGCTGGCAACCAGCATGGCCCTTGGCGGGGCATCTTCGGCTCAGGCAGTGAGCTTCAACGTGGGGGAAATCGAAGGGCGCTTCGACTCGACCCTGTCCATCGGCGCCAGCTGGGCGATGGACAGCCCGGACAAGAAGTTCATCGGCTCCCGCAACGGCGGTACGGCCTCCAGCCAGACCTCCGATGACGGTCGGCTGAACTTCAAGAAGGGCGAAACCTTCTCCAAGATCTTCAAGGGCCTGCACGACCTGGAGCTGAAGTACGACGATAGCGGCCTGTTCCTGCGCGGCAAGTACTGGTACGACTTCGAGCTGAAGGACGAGCACCGCCCGCTCTACGACATCGACGACAACGGCCGCGACATGGCGGCGCGCTCCTCTGGTGCCGAGCTGCTCGACGCCTTCATCTACCACAACTACGACTTCCACGACCTGCCCGGCACCGTGCGCCTTGGCCGCCAGGTGGTGAGCTGGGGCGAGAGTACCTTCATCCAGAACGGCATCAACTCGATCAACCCGGTGGACGTCGCTGCGCTGCGCCGCCCGGGCTCCGAGGTGAAGGAAGCGCTGATCCCGGTGAGCATGCTGTATTTCAACCAGGGGCTGACGGACACCCTGTCCATGGAGGCCTTCTACCAGCTCGAATGGGAGAAGACCGTGCCGGACAACTGCGGCACCTTCTTCGGCAGCGACGTGGCGGCCAAGGGCTGCGACATCAACATGGCGGTGAACGGCAGCGACTTCGACCGCGACATCGATGGCACCGGCATCAGGGGTGGCTATGGCTACGTGCCGCGCACCGGCGACCATGACGCCCGCGACGGTGGCCAGTTCGGCGTGGCGTTGCGCTGGATGGTCAACGACACCGAGTTCTCCGCCTATGCGATGAACTACCACAGCCGCACCCCGACCAGTAACTGGGTGGTGGGCAAGGGCGCGCTGGCCGACCCGGTGGGCGGCCTGATCGGGCAGGGCGGGCGCAGCACGGCCAGCTGGTACCTGGATTATCCGGAAGACATTCGCCTCTACGGCCTGGGTTTCAATACCACCTGGGGCAGCACCGCGGTTCAGGGCGAGATCAGTTACCGGCCGAACATGCCGATGGGCATCAACTCCAGCGACGTCTCCGGCGCTGCCACCCTCGGCTCGGCGTCCACCAACGCGATGGTCAACGCCGGCTTGCCGATCTTCGCCAGCGGCTGGGCGGATTCGAGCTACGGCTCGCTGATCCAGGGCTACAAGCGCCTGCCGTACACCCAGGCCCAGATGACCTTCACCAACACCTTCGACCAGATCCCGGTGATCGGCGCCGAACGCCTGACGTTGGTGGGTGAAATCGGCTTTGGCCATATCGACGACCTGGGCTCCACCGATGGCTCCGACCTGCGCTTCGGCCGTAGCAGCGTTTACGGCAACGGTGAGCTGGCCAGCGCCGGTAGCTCGTCGCTGCTGGGCCTGTCGGGTAACGCGCTGTGCGAGAAGGTGGTGAATACCGCCAACCCTGGGCAGTGCAACGACAAAGGCTTCTACACCCAGAACTCCTGGGGTTATCGCCTGCGCGCGGGCCTTGAATACAACGACCTCATCGGCGGCATCTCGCTGCGCCCGAACCTGGCGTTCTCCCACGACGTGGAGGGCTACGGCCCGACCTTCAACGAGGGCGACAAGTCGGTGAGCGTCGGCGTCGATGCCGAGTACCTGAGCCGCTACACCGCGAGCATCAGTTACACCGACTATTTCGGCGGTGATTACAACGTCAACACCGACCGCGATTTCCTTGCCGTCAGCCTGGGCGTCAGCTTCTGACGCCGCCTGCTCCACTCTCAGTCCCAGAGGTATCAGCATGAACAACAAGCAATGGTTGCAGGCCGGCTGCCTGACCCTGAGCCTGCTCGCCGGGCACGTGATGGCCGCGGTGGGCGCCGACCAGGCCGCGCGCCTGGGCAATCAACTCACCCCCATCGGCGCGGAGAAATCCGCCAATGCCGACGGCAGCATCCCGGCCTGGACCGGTGGCCTGGCGCCGAACGCCGGCAAAGTCGATGCCGGTGGTTTCCTCGCCGATCCCTACGCCGCCGACCAGCCGCTGTTCACCATCACCGCGCAGACCGCCAGCCAGTACAAGGACAAGCTGACGCCTGGCCAACTGGCGATGTTCCAGCGCTTCCCCGAGACCTATCGCATCCCGGTCTACCCGAGCCACCGCAGTGCGAGCTATCCGCAAACGGTGCTCGACGCGGCGAAGAAGAACGCCACTGCAACCTCGCTGGCCGAGGGCGGCAACGGGCTGAACAACTTCACCATGACCATCCCGTTCCCGATCCCGCAGAACGGCCTGGAGGTGATCTGGAACCACGTCACTCGCTACCGCAGCAATGCCATGCTGCGCACCACCGCGCAGATGAACCCGCAGACCAACGGCGACTACACCATCAGCTACATGAAGGAACAGTTCGCCTTCCCGTTCGGGCTCAAGGACTACGACCCGGCGAAGATGAACAACATCCTTTACTACTTCCGCCAGGAAATCCTCTCGCCGCCGCGCCGCGCGGGCAGCGTGATGCTGGTGCTGGAGACCATCGACCAGGTCAAGGAACCGCGCATGGCGTGGATGTACAACGCCGGCCAGCGCCGCGTGCGCCGCGCTCCGCAAGTGGGCTACGACAGCCCCGGCGCGGAAGGCATGCGTACCTACGACGACTTCGACATGTTCAACGGCGCGCCGGATCGCTATGACTGGAAGCTGGTGGGCAAGCAGGAGCTGTACATCCCCTACAACAGCTTCAAGCTCGACTCGCCGGCGCTGAAGTACGACGACATCGTCAAGCCCGGCCACCTCAACCCGGACCACACCCGCTACGAGCTGCACCGCGTCTGGCACGTGGTGGCGACCCTGAAGCCGGGCCAGCGCCACATCTACAGCAAGCGCGACCTGTACATCGACGAGGACAGCTGGCAGATCGCCGAGGCCGATGCCTATGACGGTCGCGGCAATCTCTGGCGCGTGTCCGAAGGCCACGCGCGGCCGTTCTACGACCAGCAGTTCACCTGGCTGACGGCGGAAACCCACTATGACGTGCTGTCCGGCCGCTACACGGTGTCCGGCCTGCGCAACGAGGAGAAGAGCAGCTACGACTTCGCGGTGAAGTCCAGCAGCAACGACTTCACCCCCAACGCCTTGCGCGCCACCGGCATCCGCTGACGGCGGGCTTTACTGGCGCTCACCGGCGCTCCTGGTGTTGACTCAGCGGCCTTCGGGCCGCTTTTTTCGTTCGCCATAACCTGGAGAGGATCGTAGGGCGAATAACCTGGAACAGGTTATCCGCCGCTCCTGAATGGCGGATAACGCTGGCGCGTCATGCGCCCTGCGAACTGACCCCTGCGCAATTTGTAGGATGGGTGGAGCGCAGCGATACCCATGCTGTCGTTGTACGGGATCGATGGGTATCGCTACGCTCCACGCCATCCTACGAAAGGCACGCTGCGCGACCCGCCGGTCCGGCGCCGTTTACCAACCGTTACTCACGCCGGCCTCGATTTTGCTTTATGTTCCGACCTGTTACCGATCTCCGAGCCGTCGCCCACGCCATGAAGTTGCATCAACTCCGCGCCATCGTTGCCATCTGCGAGAGCGGCAGTATCCAAGAGGCTTCGCGCCTGCTGCATATCTCCCAGCCCGCCCTGTCCAAGAGCATCAAGGAGCTGGAGGCCGAGCTGGGCGTGCCGCTGCTGGTGCGCTCCAACCGCGGCATCACTGCTACCGAGTATGGCGAGCGCCTGGTGCGCCGTGCCCGCCTGGTGGTGGAGGAAGTGCGCCGCGCCCGCGACGAGATCGAGACGCTCAAGGGCGCGATGGATGGCCGCGTGGCCATCGGCGTGTCGCCCGTGACACCCAGCCAGCAGTTCGCCAGCTGCCTGCTGCGTTACCGCAAGCGCTACCCCAAGGTGCAATTGCAGATCAGCGAACTGCGCCCGGCCAAGCTGCTCGAAGGCCTGCGCGAAGGCCAGCTGGACCTGGTGCTGACCTCGCAGCCGTCCTCGCGCAACGTCGATGGTTTCCATTGGCAAGAGCTCTACGCCCAGCCCACCACGCTGGCGGTGCGCAAGGGGCATCCACTGCGCAACGCCCGCTCGCTGCACGAACTGCTCGACGAGGAATGGCTGGTACCCGACTCGCTGGATGTTTCCCTCGCCGGACAGATGTTCGAGCAGTACCAGGTGCGTTATCCCGAGCGTGTCATCGAGTGCGCCTCGGTGGTGCTCTACGCGGAGCTGGCGGCCAACACCGATGCGGTGAGCTTCTGGTCGCGGCGCGTGTTCGACCTGCCCATCGTTTCCAGCACGCTGGATGCCCTGGATATCGCCGAGACCGTGCCGGGCACCGACATCTCGCTGGTCTGCCGGCCGCCCGAGCTGATGACCCGCGAGGCGCAGACCCTGGTGGACGAACTGGTCTACACCTTCAAGGGCCCGCACCTGCGCAAGGCCGACTGATCCTGGCTCGAGAGCGGCCGTCGATAACCAGCCTTGATAAGCATGCGTGAAGGTCATTATTCAGCATCGCGCGCGTGGGGCATCCTGCCGGCCACATCAGAACAATGAGCAGGATGCGGCATGAGTCAGCACCCCACGATAGAAAGGCTTGCGGCAAGCACCGAAGATTTCGCGCGGATTCGCCGGGACCTCCACCAGCATCCCGAACTGGGCTTCGAGGAGGCGCGCACCAGCGCCATCGTCGCCGGTTACCTGCGCGAATGGGGCTATGAAGTCCACGAGGGCGTCGGCGGCACCGGCGTGGTTGGCGTACTGCGCCAGGGCAACAGCGCGCGCAGCATCGGCATCCGCGCCGACATGGACGCGCTGCCCATCGACGAGGCCAGTGGCGTTCCCTACGCCAGCCAGCACGCCGGCCGCATGCACGCCTGCGGCCACGACGGCCACACCGCGATACTGCTCTGCGCCGCCCGTGACCTGGCAGAGCAGCGCCACTTCGACGGCACCCTCAACCTGATCTTCCAGCCCGCCGAGGAAACCCTCGGCGGCGCCGTGGCGATGATGGACGACGGCCTGTTCGAGCGTTTCCCGTGCGATGCGGTGTACGCGCTGCACAATGCGCCAGGCCTGCCGGTGGGCTGTTTCCTGACTCGCGAAGGCGCGCTGACGGCATCGTCCGATCGCGTGTCAATCCGCCTGACCGGCGTCGGCGGCCACGGCGCCATGCCGCACCTGACCAGGGACCCGATAGTCGCCGCCGCCGAACTGGTGCTGGCGCTGCAGAGCATCGTCGCGCGCAATGTGCCGTCCACCGAAGTGGGCGTAGTGACCGTGGGCATGCTCAAGGCGGGGGAGGCGGCCAACGTCATTC
The DNA here is from genome assembly GCF_001672555.2 of Pseudomonas sp. AU11447. NCBI lineage: Bacteria > Pseudomonadati > Pseudomonadota > Gammaproteobacteria > Pseudomonadales > Pseudomonadaceae > Pseudomonas > Pseudomonas sp. AU11447. The sequence continues at coordinate 28,157 of NZ_LZDG02000075.1, forward strand.
CCGACCACGCTGACCTGCGCCTCAGCGTGCGTGCCACCAAGCCGGAAGTGCGCGAGCTGCTCAAACGGCGCATCGGCGAAATCACCCGCGGCGTCGCCACCGTGCACGGCATGGAGCTGCAGTACGAATACGAAGAGCTGGTGCCGGTGCTGGTCAACACGCCAGAGGAAACCCGCCTCGCACGCCAGGTGCTGACCGAGCTGGTCGGCCCGCAGCGCCTGCTGTCCGAGATCCCTTCGGGCTTCCTCGGCAGCGAGGACTTCGCCTGGATGCTCGAGCGCCGTCCCGGCTGCTACATCGCCCTGGGCAACGGCAACAGCGGCCCCAGCGGCTGCATGGTCCACAACCCCGGCTATGACTTCAACGACGCAGCCATTCCCTTCGGTGCGGCCCTCTGGGTGCGGCTGGTGGAAACCTTCCTGGGCACGGGAGCCTGAGCATGACCCGACGTAATGGGGTACTCATCCTGCTGATGCTGGTGATGGTCATCAGCGTGCTGGACAAGACCATCTTCGCCTTTGCCGGCGCGCAGATCATCGACGAGCTGAAGCTCTCGCCAACCGAATTCGGCTTCATCGGCAGCGCCTTCTTCTTCCTCTATTCCATCTCCGGGGTGCTGGTGGGCTTCCTCGCCAACCGCTTCCCGACGCGCTGGATCCTGGCCGGCATGTCCGTTGTGTGGATGGCCTCGCAACTGCTGGTGGCACTGTCCAGCGGCTTTGCCGCACTGGTCGCCGGGCGCCTGTTGCTGGGCGCTGGCACCGGGCCGGGCACGGCGGTCACCCAGCACGCCTGCTTCAAGTGGTTCGGCCCCAAGGAGCGCGTGCTGCCCTCGGCGCTGATCCAGGTATCGATCATGCTCGGCGCCGTGCTCGGTGCGCTGAGCCTGCCGCTGGCGATCCAGCATTTCGGCTGGCGCACCGCGTACTTCCTGCTGGCACTGCTTGGGCTGGTCTGGCTGGTCGTCTGGCTGCTCTTCGGCCGCGAAGGGCAGCAGACCGCGGAAGAAGGGCCGGGATCGACGCTGCGCCTGCCTTACAGCCGGCTGCTGCTCAACCGCAGTTTCATCTGGATTACCCTGATGGGCTTCCTCAGCTACCTGCCCACCGCGCTGGTGTACAGCTGGGTGCCGGTGTACCTGCAGAAGGGCCAGGGCATGACGCCCATGCAGTCGGGCTACACCGTGATGGTGGTGACGGTCGGGGTGATACTCGCCAACCTGCTGCTCTCCACACTGTCGCAACGGGCAATGAAACGCGGCGCCTCGGTGCAGCGCGCCATGGTCCTGCCACCGATGCTCTTTGCGGCAGTCGCCGGCGTCGCCTTCTGCGCACTGACCCTGCTGCACGGCGATCGCCTGGCGATCCTGGTGCTCTATGCCCTAGGCGCGATCCTGGTGAACGTCCTGCCGACCTTCTGCAACACCCTGGTCGCCTATATCGCGCCGAGCGTACAGCGCGGCTCGATGCTGGCGATCCATATCGGCGGCATGACCAGCGCCGGCATGCTCGCGCCGTGGATAGTCGGCCAACTGGTCGAGCTGCGCGGTGGCGACATCGCCCATGGCTTCGAGACGGCGCTCGGCCTGTTCGGCGTGCTCACCGTGGTCTGCGCCGTCCTCGGCTGCCGGATCATCGCCCCCGAGCGGACCCGCCAGTCCTTGCAGGGCGAGCACAGCGACGCTGCGCTGCCGGGCGCCGTCGGCCACGCCTGATTTCCCCACCAAGGGCCCGCACGCCGGGCCCGTCTTTCTCGACTCGAATGCGATCATCCGGAGTGGTGATGACCCCGTCTGCCTGTTTTTCCCAGAGCTACGCCGAAGCGCGTGGCAAGTTCCTCGCCGCCTGTCTCTCCGCCGGCCTAGTCGTCGAATCCCATCGCCATCCACTGCCGGGCCGCGACGGCGAGCCCCTGGCGCTGGACGCGGCACGCAGCGGCCCCGCCGATGCGCAGAACCTGCTGATCATCAGCAGCGGCTGCCACGGCGTGGAGGGCTTCTGCGGCTCGGCTGTACAGGTCGCGCTGCTCAACGACCCCGACTGGCTGGAACTCTGCGCCAAGGCCGATTGCGCGGTGCTCTACCTGCATGCGGTCAACCCCTACGGTTTTTCATGGTGGCGGCGCTGGACCCATGAGAACGTCGACCTGAACCGCAACTTCATCGACTTCTCCCTGCCGCGCCAGCGCAACCAGGCCTACACAACCCTGGACCCGATCCTGATACCGCGCCGCTGGCCGTCCTTCGCCAGTCACCTGCGTCTGCTGCGCTACGCCATGCGCCATGGCCGCAAGCGATTGCAGGCGGCCATTTCCAGCGGGCAGGACAGCCACCCCAACGGCCTGTTCTATATCGGCGCCAAGCCGACCTGGAGCAACCAGGCGGTGCGCCAGGTGCTGCGCCAGCATGCGCGTGAGTGTGCTCGCCTGGGATGGATCGACTTGCACACTGGTTTGGGGCCCAAGGGTCATGGCGAGCGCATCTACGTGGGTGGTGACGACCCACGGACGCTGGCGCGCACGCGTCGCTGGTGGGGAGCCGAGGTGACTTCTGCGAGGGAAGGGGGATCGGTGTCGGTGCAATTGCAGGGGCAGATGATCCTGGCCGCCGCCAGCGAATGCCCGCAGGCCGGGCTGACCGCCATCGCCTTGGAGTACGGCACGCTGCCGGGGCTCAAGGTCCTCAAGGCGCTGCGCGCCGACCAATGGCTGGCCAACAATCCCGGCGTGCCGGCAGACAAGGCCCGGCGTATCCATCGCCAACTGCGCGATGCCTTCTACGTCGACGAGGATGGCTGGAAGTGCCAGGTGCTGGAGCAGGCCGGTGAGGCGGCGCGACAAGCCCTCGCCGGGCTGGGTGAGGCTCAGCCGGCGCTGGCTCGCGCGTCCAGATAACAGATCGTCGTGCGCCGTGACCCATGGGGCCGGCGCTGCGGGTCGGCGACGGTTTCCAGTTCGAGGAAACCGGCCTTGCGCATCATGCCGGCGGAGCCCGGGTTCTCTTCGTGACGCTCGATGTAGATGTCGGGCAGGCCGCGGGCGAGCAGATCGGTGATGGCTGCGCGCAGCAGGCGGGTGCCCAGGCCGCGTCCGGCTTCGCCACGGTGCACAGTGGCCTCGGCTATATAGGCATGGCGTGATCGCCCTTTCTGCTGGAAGCGGCCGAAGGCATCGCTTTCATGAAAAGTCACCAGCCCGCGCAACTCGTCGCCTTCCACTGCGACCAACGCCCATATCGCTCCCTCGGCGATGCCCTGGAAATGCTCGCGCACCGGACCTTCGGGCAGGAAGTTCCAGTCGTTGGGGCCGTGCTCGAAGATGAGTTCCAGCATGCCCTGCACGTCTTCGGCGTGGGCGGGGCGAATCTGCAGGTCGGCCATGGCGTGTTCCTGGAAGTCGGCTCGAAGTAGGGACGAACGACTCTAGCCACGGTCGATGCCCGGTTGCAGGCACAGTGGCGCAGGAAAACTGTACGGGTGGGGCCGGATCAGCGGCCGGGCAGCATCGGCGTCAGGTGCAGGATGTTCAGCAGGTGCGGAACGCGCAGCGGGTAGCAGGCCTGCAGGCGCACGCGCGCCTCGGAAAGGGTCATCTGACGGGAAAACGAACGCAGCACGGTCTTGCCCAGGCAGTGACCGTCCTGAAAATGCACGAGGAATTCATTCATGGCGAAGCGACAACGAGGAAACACGCACGAGGTGGCGCACAGGGCGCGAATAATAGCGGCTTCGGCGCGTTCATCGTTGCCATAAATCATCCTTTGCAGGAACTGTCCGACGGAACGCTTGGTCCGCCACCGGCCGAACCGACGACCGGTGGTGTCGGAAATGGCCTAGAGCCCGGAGGCATGCTCGTAAGAGTAGTCCAGGCGCAGGACGTTGTAGTCCAGGCGCATGCCGAAGGCGTGCATGAAGAAGGCCTCCAGCTGCAGCTCCAGCGAGCGCGAGGTCAGCGTCGCCAGGCGCGCACCCTGGCGGCGCGTGCGGCGGTTCACTGCGGTGAATTCCTCGTGGACTATGCCCTGGGCGGCCGGGTCGGCAATCAGGCGATAGCAACTGTCCGGCAGGTCATCGCGCTGGGTGGCCGACAGGCTGAGCTCGGGGTGCCCTTCGGCATTGGTGATCAACTCCACGCTGCAGCGCAGACCTCGGTCGCGGGCGAAGCGCGAGGCCTCTTCGAAGGCCGGCAGGGCCTTCTGCAGGACCTGGATCTCGAAGGCGAGGAAGAATTGCTCGTCGAATTCAACGTCCTGGGTATCGCGGGGTGCCTGGTTCAACATCGCCGGCATCTCCTGTGTCGATGAAGCCATGAAACGTCCGGAAGCGACCGTCGGGATCGCCGAAGTTTCGTCATCGCGGCATTGCGGACACAACGCACACAGTCGGTCGGCAATGCCATTTGCCTGAACGAAAGGCCATCTCACTGAAGCCACGCCTGGCTGTCAACGAGCATTTCCATATAAGGACGGCCGCAGGCAATAGCCAAGCGTTCACAGTGGAGAGGCGGGACCAGTCGGTGGCACGATTGGCGTGGTAAACACGGGGTGTAATGAAGTCTTTACAGAGAGTGGCCGCCCATCCTTGATTCGGATGGGCGGCCAGGACGGCTGTCTACTGCGCGTCACTCACCCTGGACGGTGAACTCGATGCGGCGGTTCTTGGCCCGGCCTTCATCCGTCGCGTTGTCGGCAATCGGCTTGCTGGAGCCGTAGCCCTTGGCGATCAGCGAGGAGGGTGCGACGCCCAGCTCCACCAGCTTCGCAACGACGGCGTCTGCGCGTTTCTGGCTCATATCCAGGTTGCCCTGGTCGGTACCGACGCTGTCACTATGGCCGCCCACCTCGATGTGCGTTCCCTGCGGGGCAGCCTTGATCGCCTCGGCTGCCCGGGAAAGGATTTCCAGGCTGTCGACGGTGATCGCGTTGGAGTTGGTATTGAAGTAGACATTCATCAGGTTCAGCGCCTGAACCAGGTCCTGGGCGCTGAAACCAGCCTGCAGCCCCGCCAGAGCTGCGGTCGCGCGCTCCCACAGGCCACTGATGGAATAACCACTGAACAGGGCACGCAGTTGCTGGCTGATGTCGAACCGCTTGTCCTCCGGCAGAGCCGAGGTGTCGATGGACAGCTTGTCACCATCGAAGCCGATCTTCAGGCCACTGGCATTGAGTTTCGGCAGGGCATCGATGAGCCTGTCCAGCCAGTCGGCCGGCAGGGTCTGCGGGTCGACCTGGATATTGCCTGAGACGTTGCTGGCGCCGAACTGGGTCTTGAGTGCATCCCATAGCCGCTGCTTGTCCGCCTCGCTCGCCAGACGGCCATGAGCGGTGATATGGCCATCCTGATTCGCCAATTGGAACTGGGCGGGTTCTGGTGCCTGTTGCACAGGCTCCTGGACAACGGTTTCCTCCGCCGCCGGCACAGGTTCAGGCGCCACCACTGGGGCGGCGGCGGGCGGAGTCTGCTGTGCTATCAGGGTCGGGCGGCATTGGCTGATCGCCAGGATGAACAAGGCAATCAGCAAGGCGAGAATCAGCCAGAATAGCCAGCCTAATCCTCCACGCTGTTTCTTCGGAGCAGGGGTCGCGCTTCCATTGAGCAGGGCCGCCAGCGGCGCCGGCAGAACGCCGGAGCTGGGATCTCTGCCGTCAGCGGTGATCAGCGCGACGAGCTTGGGCAGCGTTTCCGCGCCCGCCATGTTGACGGCTCCCGGAGTAACACCAAGCAATTGGGCGATACGGTTGCTTTCCTGCTGGCCGAAACCTGCGCTGAACTGGTCGGGGTGCAGCACGTTGTCTGCTGGACGGGCGCCGATCCACGATTGCAGCAGATCGCCAAGTCCTGCGTCCTCGAAGCGTTTCGTGAGCCCCGCGAAGCCGCCAGTACGGGTGTTGACGAGCGAGTCTGCCAGCAGGCCGACAAAACGTCCGGCCTGGTGACCCATGCCCCGCTGTGCGGCCTGGTGAATGAGGGTGTCTAGCATCAGAATCTCCGTGGGAAAGAATGCCGGTCCGTCGCGTATGCCACGGACCGATTAGCTCGGCGTAATTCCTTTATGAGCCGAAAGCGGTCTCATTCTCGGAGGCACCCCATGCCGAGTCAGTCAGTCATTTCCCATTCGGAGAATCTTCATGCCGCAATTCGCCAGGCGCTGCAGATGGCCCTGGCGTCAGAACGCGAAATCGTCCATCGCCAGCGCTGCATCGCCGCCATCCATGATCGTTTGCGCCAACCCCGGCGCGCGGGTGAGGTAGTGCCCGGCGTAGAACTGAGCGGTGCGCAGTTTGGCGCGGTAGAAGGCGGCATCGCCGGTTGCATCTGCCAGGCGCTGCCGGGCGACCTGGGCCGAGCAGGCCAACTGCCAGCCGCCGCTGACGATACCGAACAGCTCCAGCAGCGGGACCGAACCCAGTGCGACCTGGCGTGGCTGCTCGGCATAGTGCTGGACGACGAACCGCACGGCATCATCCAGGGCGTTGATCGCGGAGAAGAACCGGTGGCGGATCGCGGCCAGGGCCGGATCGTCATCCGGTAGCAGCCGCTGGACCTCACGCATGCGGGCGATCAGGGCGAAAGCGGTGGCGCCCTTGTCACGGGCGATCTTGCGGCCGATCAGGTCGCTGGCCTGGATGCCGGTGGTGCCTTCGTAGATCGGCGTGATACGGGCATCACGCAGATGCTGGGCAGCGCCGGTCTCCTCGATGAAGCCCATGCCGCCATGGACCTGCACGCCGAGGGAGGCGATATCCACCGCGTTCTCGGTGCACCAGCCCTTGACCACCGGGATCATCAGCTCGACATAGGCCTGGCGTTCCTCGCGCACCGCGGCGTCGGGGTGCCCGTGGGCCATGTCGGTGGCCAGTGCGACATCGCAGGCCAGGGCGCGCATGGCCTCGACCCGCGAGCGCATGGACATCAGCATGCGGCGCACGTCGGGATGGCGGATGATCGCGACCTTGTCACGGCCGGGCACACCGATCTCGCTGCCCTGCACGCGCAGCCGCGCGTAGGTGGCGGCGCGCTGGTAGGCGCGCTCGGCCAGGCCGATGCCTTCGATACCCACCGAGAAGCGGGCGGCATTCATCATGATGAACATGTATTCCAGGCCGCGATTCTCTTCCCCCACCAGCCAGCCCGTGGCGCCGCCCTGGTCGCCGAACGCGAGCACGGCGGTCGGGCTGCCGTGGATACCGAGCTTGTGTTCGATGGAAACGCAGTGCACGTCATTGCGTTCGCCCAGGCCGCCATCGGCATCCAGCAATACCTTGGGCACCACGAACAGCGAGATGCCCTTGACTCCGTCCGGCGCGCCGGGCACGCGGGCCAGTACCAGATGCACGATATTGTCGGTGAGGTCGTGCTCGCCATAGGTGATGAAGATCTTCTGCCCGAACAGCTTGTAGGTCCCGTCACCCTGGGGCTCGGCGCGGGTGCGCACGGCAGCGAGGTCGGAACCGGCCTGGGGCTCGGTGAGGTTCATGGTGCCGGTCCACTCGCCGCTGACCAGCCTGGGCAACCAGGTCTGCTTCAGTTCGTCGGAGCCACGCAACTCGATGGCCTCGATGGCGCCGCGGGTCAACATGGGGCACAGGCCGAAGGCGACGTTGGCGGCGTTCCACATCTCTTCCACCAGCGCCGAAACCAGCCGAGGGGCGCCCTGGCCGCCGAATTCGGGCGAGCAGGAAAGAGCGTTCCAGCCATTGCTGGCGAACTGTCCATACGCCTCGCGCCAGCCTTGGGCCGTACTGACCTGTGCGTCGTGCCAGCGCGCGCCCTGGCGGTCACCGACGACGTTCAGCGGTGCCAGCACGCCCTGGGCGAAGCGTGCGGCCTCGTTGAGGATGGCGTCCACCAACTCGCCGTTCATGTCTTGCTGGCCGGGCAGGCTGTCAAGCGAATCAAGCAGATTCAGCTCACTCAGAACGAATTGCATGTCGCGCAGCGGGGCGCTGTAGTCACTCATGGCGAAGCTCCTGTTCAAGAAGACGGGCAGGGCGGGTTGCTCAGGAGTACTTGAACCTGTTCCCGCCGAGGGAGTGGTGGTCGTCGGCGCTGAGTGCCTGTCTGTTGAGACAGGCGTCAGACGCTCAAGGTGCCATCGGCGATCGATGGAATCGCCGATTCAGCGTGCCGAGGCGTGACCGGGAGCCTTCCGGCGGCGTAGCGGGCTGTTGGGAATGGCGCTAGCGGGTGGTCATTCGTTGAGTGCCGAAGACATCCCCCTGGCCCGCGAGCGCAAGTGCAACTGGCTGACTTCGAGGCTGAGCAAGGCCAGGTCGTAGGTCTTGCCGTCGTGATCCTTGACGTGGTTGCGCAGCACCGACTCAGGCCGGAAGCCAAGGTCCTCGAACACGGCAATCGCTGCGCTCTGGTCCACGGTCATCTGCACCGTGAGCTTCTCCAGCCCCTGGGCCAGGGCTTGCGCGAAGCTTTCCTCGGTCAGCACCCGGCCCAGCCCGCAACCGCGCCAGGACGGCTTGACCAGGATGCGCAGGTCGCCGACGTGGGGCGACCAGGAAAGTGCGTCGGTGACGACGGCGGAACAGCCGACGATTTCGCCCCCGGCAACTGCCACCAGGCTGGTGATGCGCTCGCCCAGTGCCGCCAGCCAGGCCGAGATGACGCGCGGATGGCTGATGTTGCGGCGCACGAAGAGCAGGTCATGCACCGGCAGGCGGCCGATGAAGTCGGTCAATGCGGGACCGTCGTCGACGCTCATCAGCCGGAGCTCTACCAACGCGCCATCGAGTGTCAGGCTATGCGGGTATTTACGTGGGAGGGGCTTCTTCATACGGAACGTTTCCCTAACCATTGATCGAGTGCCGGCCATAGCCGTTTGACTGCCGAGGGGCCGGCCACGAGGCTGACGTGCCCGCCGGGGAGTACCAGTTCTTCCTTGTCCGTCGAGCTGACTTTCTCCAGCAGCGGGCGCGCGCAGGCGGGGGGCACCAGGGAGTCGTACTGGGCGACGACGTGCAGCAGCGGGACGCTGATCTGCCCGAGGTCGACCGGGCGGCCACCGATGCGCAGGCTGCCGTTGTGCAGTCCGTTCTTCCACACCAGTTCCTTGACGATCTGCCGGTAGTAGTCGCCGGCCAAGGGCAGGGTGTCGTCGCCCCAGCCGTTCATGATGCGGTAGCCCTTGACGTATTCGGCGTTCCACAGGTTGTCCCAGAGCCGCAGCTGGCCGGCGATGCGCCCGGCCGGCCGAAGCATGTCGAAGGCGTTCTGGATCATGCGCGGCGGAATGATGCCGAGGCGGTCCACCAGGCGATCGACGTCGAAGACTTCCGGGTTGGCGACGATCCGTTGCCAGGCGACCTGCGACCAGTCGATCGGCGTGGTAAAGCACACCAGGTTCTTCACCGGGCCCTCGGGGTGCAGCGCGGTGTAGATGCTGGCGAGAATCCCCGCCATGCAGTAGCCGACCAACGAGACGTCTTCGCTGCCGGAGTGCTCCTGCACGCGGCGCAGGCAGTCTGGGATGAAGTCGAGCACGTAGTTCTCGATCTTCAGGTGTTGTTCCGCGCGAGTCGGTGGACTCCAGTCGACCACATAGACGTCGTAGCCGCGGTGCAGGAGGAACTCGATAAGGCTCTGCCCTTTGGCCAGGTCGAAGATGTACGCCTTGTTGGTAGTGGCCATGACCAGCAGCAGCGGCACCCGGTACACCTCGTCCGCCGTGGCGTGGTAGTGGTACAGGTTTAGCGTGCCGCGCCGGTGCAGCAGGGTCTTGGGCGTCATCCCGACCGCCGGCCTCGGCGAGCTGAGATAGTCGAGGGCGTTCGCCTGGCGCTGCAGCATGCGCTTGGCTTCACTACGCAGGCGTCCGGGCAGGCCGCGATCGAAAGGCATGCTCATTGCTCCTTTTTCGGGCGCCGGCGCGTAGGTTGCGCAGCGGGCTTGCGCGGTTTGGCCCCGGCGCGGGCACGGGCTTCGGCCAGCGCCTGCTCGGGCTCGATGCTCAGCGGCCTGCGGGTGCGCGGCGGGCGTGGCGCCAGTACCGGCTTGTCGGCATCGACGAGCAGCAGGTCGAGCTTGTCCTCGACCCGCCGTACGGCCGCGGCCAGCTCGCCGACTTCGCCACGGCTCGGCAGGTCCAGCCGTTCCAGCACGCAGGCGAGGGACTTCTCCAGGGCGAACTGCACGCCCAGGGAGACCTGGGTGTAGCGCGAGATCGCCTGGGAGAACTCCTTCGAATCCATGTTTCGCGCCGCAAAGTCATTGATGCCATTCTCCAGCCGGGTAATGGCGTCGCGGCACAGTTGCAGGGGATCGGGAAGCAGCGAGAAGGCCATGACTGACTCCAGGTTCAGGGGCGTACGGGATAGGTCTGGGTGGTGATCCGTCGCTGAAGCTGCTCGTCCAGTTGGCGGCGCATCAGGTTGGCCGGCGCCAGGCAGGGGGTGAGCATCCACTGGGTGAAACCGGCGAGTGTTGGCGACACCCGTCGCAGCAGGGCGTCGCGCCAGCCGTCGGTGGCGCTCCAGACGGTCAATGCGGTGCGAGTGGCTTCGCCAACCGCGCCACCCGGCGCGGTTTCATCGGCAATCTCCAGCGTCCGGTCGCTGGCCGGCTCGCCAGCGAAGACGTGCGCCAGTGCCGCTCCGATGCGCTGCAGCGCGTCCTGGCCCGCGCCGACCACGGCGTCGAAATTGAGGAAGCCATGGAACTGCCCGGCATAGTGCAGCAGCTCCACGGGAACCTTGGCGGCACGCAGGCGGCAGGTGTAGTCGAGGCCGTCGTCGCGTATCGGGTCGAAGCCCGCGCTGACCACCAGCGCAGGCGGCAGCTTCGCCAGATCCGGATTACGCCGGGGTGACAGCCACGGGGCGGTGGGGTCCAGCGTCTCGATCGCGCTGGCGGCGACCAGTTGGATCTGTCCGAGCAGGCTGTCGGTGATCAGGTAGCCGTCGGCGTTTTCCGCCAGTGAAGGGAACGCCAGCACCAGCTCCGTCGCCGGGTAGGCGAGCACCTGCAGGCTGAGTTCTGGGCCGCCGCGGCGTACGCTTTCCTGGGCGACGGCGGCGCAGATATTGCCGCCGGCGGAGTCACCTCCGATCGCCAGGCGGCGAGTGTCGATACCCAGTTCCTCGCCGTGCGCGGCGATCCACTCCAGCGCTGCGAGGAAGTCTTCGCGTCCGGCCGTGAGGTCGTGCTCCGGCGCCAGGCGATAGCGCACCGCAATGGTGATGCACCCGGCCGCAACGGCGATGTTGCGGCAGATGCTCTCTGCGGTATCCAGGTCGCCCACCACGAATCCGCCCCCATAGCACCAGAGGAAGGCCGGCAGCAGTTGGTCCGTCCGGTGCGGCTTGAACACGCGCAGGGCGAGCGGGCCGCTCGGGCCATCGATCTCAAGTTGGGTGACGGATGCTACCGGCAGGCGGCGACCGAGCGCCTGGGCGGTCAGGCGCCAGACCTTGCGAATCTCGGACAGCGAGTAGTGCTCGATCGGCCGCACGCGGGTGGCCAGGTTGAGCATGCGTAGAAAGACCCGCGCATCGCGGTCGGGAGCGGCTGCCCGCCAGACCTGGGGCAGCCCTTCGCCGGACGGTCGCGGGGCCACCAGCGCGGGTGGCGAGGGGAGCAGGGGGGCAAGCTGAGGGACCAGTTTCTTCAAGGGGCGTCCTCCGACGATCCATGTGCACAGCAGGTAGATCCTGCTGCCACGATATGGCTGGCCGGATGCGCTCACACCACCCGAATCAGGCGGTTCCGCCGGCGCCCTGGGTGTGTAGGAAAAAGCCCCGCCAGGGCGGGGCTTCTGCGCTAGCGCCAGCGTCGCTCAGAGCGCCACCACCGCATCGCCGAGGATCTTCACCTCGCCATACTGGTTGGCCGTCTGGATCTCCAGCCGGACCCGGCGTTCACCCTCGGCTTCGAACTTCTCCACCACCTTGCCCGAACAGGTGATCACATGGCCGAGGTGGGTGATGCCGGTGAAGCGCACGCCGAAGTCGCGGATCTGCCGCTGGTCCACCCATTGGGTCAGCAGCCGGCCGAGGTAGGCCATCGACAGCATGCCGTGGGCGAACACGTCGGGCATGCCGGCCTTGCGTGCCACGTCGATGTCGATATGCACTGCGTTGTGGTCGTTGGAGGCACCGGCGAACAGCGCCAGGGTGGTGCGGTTGATCGGCGCCAGGGTCAGCGGCGGCAGCAGTTCGCCGGGCTGGATCGAGTCGTAGTTCAGTTGGCTCATTGGGGTTCTCCGCTTCAGCCGTTGCGCTGCACGAGTACGCTGCGCAGGTCCGCCACGTGTTCGCCGCGCTGGTTTGTCACGCGGGTTTCGCGCACCACGAATTCCAGGGCACCGCCTTTCTTGTCATAGATGTCGGCGATCCGTACCTCGAAGGTCAGGGTGTCGCCGGCATAGGCCGTGCGGTGGTACTTGAACGATTCTTCGCCGTGGAGGACGCGTGCCGGCACGATGCCCAGCTCATCGCGCCAGGCGTTGGAGGGGATGAGGAACTCCAGGGAGAAGAGAAAGGTTGGCGGCAGCGGCACGCCGGGGTACCCGGCGTCGCGCGCGGCCTGTTCGTCGGTGTAGAGCGGGTTGGTTTCGCCGATGGCCTTGGCGAAGAAGCGCAACTGGCCCAGCTCCGCCTTGGCGGAGAAGGTCGGCAGCTGCTTGCCGATATGTTTCTTGTCGATCATCAGGGCTGTCTCCGCCGATCAGTTCTTCTGGTAAAGGGTGACCACGCCCGCACCGCCCAGGCCGAGGTTGTGCTGCAGGGCGATGCGCGCGCCTTCGACCTGGCGATCACCGGCGCTGCCGCGCAGCTGGTGGGTCAGCTCGAAGCACTGCGCCAGGCCAGTGGCGCCCAGCGGGTGGCCCTTGGAAAGCAGGCCGCCGGAGGGGTTGGTTACCCACTTGCCGCCGTAGGTGTTGTCGCCGTCGAGGACGAACTGCTCGCCGCCGCCTTCCGGGCACAGCCCCAGGCCTTCGTAGGTGAGCAGTTCGTTCTGCGCGAAGCAGTCGTGCAGTTCCACCACCTGGACGTCCTGCGGGCCCACACCGGCCTGTTCGTAGGCCTGGGTGGCGGCGAGGCGGGTCATGTCGAAGCCGACCACGCGGATCATGTCGCGGGTGTCATAAGTGCTCGGCAGGTCGGTGGCCAGGGCCTGGCCAGCGATCATCACGTCGGTGCGCAGGCCGTGCTTCTTCGCAAAGCGCTCGGACACCACGATCGCCGCCGCGCCACCGCAGGTTGGCGGGCAGGCCATCAGGCGCGTCAGCACGCCTTCCCAGAGCATCGGCGCGGCCATCACTTCCTCGGTGCTGACCACGTTGCGGAACACCGCCAGCGGATTGCGTGCGGCGTGGCGGCTGGCCTTGGCGCGGATTGCGGCGAAGGTTTCCAGCTTGGTGCCGTACTTCTGCATGTGCGCGTAGCCGGCGCCGGCGAACTGGCGGATGGCCGTGGGCAGGTCGGGCTGGCCAATCAGTTCGTTGGTCAGCTGCAGGGCACGCTCGGTGGCAGGGGCGCGGTCGGTCCAGGCGGATTTCAGCGCGCCGGGGTTCATCTGCTCGAAGCCGAACGCCAGGGCGCAATCGACCATGCCGCTCTGCACCGCCTGGCGCGCGAGGAACAGCGCGGAGGAACCGGTGGCGCAGTTGTTGTTGACGTTGACCAGCGGGATGCCGGTCATGCCGACGCGGTACATCGCCTTCTGCCCGCAGGTGGAGTCGCCATAGACGTAGCCGGCGTAGGCCTGCTGGATGGCGGCGAAGTCCAGCCCGGCGTCGGCCAGGGCCAGGCGGATCGCCTGTTCGCCCATGACGTCGTAGCTGTCGCTGGTGCCGGGCTTCTTGAACTGGATCATGCCGACGCCGGCGACGAACACTTTGTTGCTCATGTCAGGTTTCCTGTGGTGGGAGGGATCAGAGCTTGCGCGCGATGAGTTCGCGCATGACTTCGCTGGTACCGCCGTAGATGCGGTTGACGCGCATGTCGACGAAGGCGCGGGCGATGGGGTACTCGAGCATGTAGCCGTATCCGCCGTGCAGCTGGACCATGTCGTCGAGGCACTTCCACAGCGTCTCGGTGGTGAACAGCTTGGCGATGGCGGCTTCTTCCAGGGTCAGGCGGCGGCGCATGTGTTCGGCCAGGTAGTGGTCGACCATCAGCCGTGCGGCAACGGCCTGTGCCTTGATGTCGGCGAGCTTGAACTTGGTGTTCTGGAAGTCCCACACGGTCTGGTTGAAGGCCTTGCGACTCTTCACGTAGTCCAGGGTCTGCTCCAGGCAGACCTCCAGGCGGGCCGCTGCGGAGACGGCGATGGTGAAGCGCTCCTGGGGCAACTCGCCCATCAGGTAGGCGAAGCCCTGGCCTTCTTCACCGAGGCGATTGCCGACCGGTACCCGCAGGTTGTCGAAGAACAGTTCGGCGGTATCGGCCGCGGCCTGGCCGACCTTTGCCAGCTTGCGACCGCGCTGGAAGCCGGCGCGCGTCGCTTCCACGGCGATCAGGCTGATGCCCCTGGCACCCGCGTCCGGGTCGGTCTTGCAGACCACGATCACCAGGTCGGCGGTGAGGCCGTTGCTGATGAAGGTCTTGCTGCCGTTGATCACGTAGTCGTCGCCGTCGCGCACGGCGGTGGTACGCACCGCCTTGAGGTCGCTGCCGGTACCCGGTTCGGTCATGGCGATGGCGAGGATGATTTCGCCGCTGCAGGCGCCGGGCAGCCAGCGCTGCTTCTGCTCTTCATTGCCGCAGCGGGCGATGTAGGGGGCGATGACGTCCGAGTGCATGGAGAAGTAGGCGCCACTCACTCCGGCACGGGCGAACTCCTCGTTGAACACCGCGCTGTGGCCGAAGTCACCGCCACCGCCGCCGTATTCCACCGGCAAGGTGATGCCCAGCAGGCCTTCGCGCCCGGCCTTCAGCCAGGTTTCGCGGTCGACCTGGCCGACAGCGTCCCAGGCTGCCTGGCGCGGCACGCATTCGCGCTCGAAGAAGCGGCGCGCGGTAGTGCGGAACATCTCATGGTCTTCGCGGAAGACGTTACGTTGGATATGCACGGATGACTCCTGGTCCGCTGCCCTTGCGTTCGGCCAGGGCGTAATGGGTTCTGGTGGTTCCAGGCTCTACGGTAGGGTCGTGCCGACGGAGCGAAGCCACCCGCGCTGGGTGGCGGAGCGCCGGCTGCTGGCGGTGCGCTACCCGGTGCGGGTGGTCAGCGTCCGGGAGGCGCTTGCTCTACTGGGCGCAAAGGCCCGGATGGCGGGAAAAGGAGTCCAGCATGTACCTGACGCACAGCCTGCACCGTTCGTTGCAACAGACGCCGGAGGGCATCGTCACGGTGTTTGGCGAGCGCCGGCGGACCTTCCGCGAGTTCGCCGAACGGGTCGCCCGCCTGGCCGGTGCCATGCAGGCGCTGGGGGTGCAGGCCGGCGACCGGGTCAGCATGCTGGCGCTGAACTCCGACCGGTACCTGGAATACATCCTGGCCACCTGGTGGGCCGGCGCCGTGCTCAACCCGGTGAACATCCGCTGGGCAGTGCCGGAGATCGTCTATTCGCTGGACGATTGCGACACCGCGGTGCTGTTCGTCGATGAGCGCTTCCTGCCGCTGGTGGAGGGCATTCGCGCCAGCGCCAGGCGGGTGCCAATCCTCATCTATGCGGGGGAGGGTGAGGCGCCTGCCGGCATGCTCTGTTTCGAATCGCTGATCGCCGGCGCGACAGCGGTGGAGGATGCCGGGCGTGGCGGCAATGATCTCGCCTGCATCATGTACACGGGCGGCACCACCGGCTTTCCCAAGGGCGTGATGCAGACCCACCTGAACCTCTGGTCGGCGTGCATCCAGGCCATCGCGCAGGCGCCGCGCAATGCTGACAGCCGTGAGCTGTACGCCATGCCGCTGTTCCACGTTGCCGGCCTGGCGCGGGTCATCTGCGGTTTCCTGATCGGTGCGGCGCACGTCATCGTGCCGGCATTCGAGCCAGCGAACGTGCTGGCGACGCTCGAGCGCGAGGCGGTGAGCGATGTGCTGCTGGTGCCGGCGATGATCCAGGCACTGCTTGCCCACCCCGAACTGGATCGCCATGACCTGAGCCGGCTGCAGCGCCTGACCTACGGGGCGTCGCCTACCGCCGGGATCGTCGTCGAGCAGCTCCTGGCCAGGCTGCCGCACCTGCAGCTGTCGCATTCCTACGGGCTCACCGAGGCCTGTCCGATCGTCTCCACCAATCCGCCGGCCAACCACGGCGTCGCAGCGCGGCGCAGTGGCCTGTCGCGTTCGGTGGGGCGTGGTGGCTATGGCGTCAGGATGCGTATCGTCGACGGCGAAGGGGGCGAACTGCCGCGTGGCCAGGTCGGTGAAATCAGCGTGCGCGGACCGAACATCATGGGCGGTTACTGGAACAAGCCCGAAGAAACGGCCAAGGCACTACGCGATGGCTGGCTGTTCACCGGCGACGCCGCCTATATGGACGAGGAGGGCTACCTGTTCATCGTCGACCGGCTCAAGGACATGATCATCAGCGGCGGCGAGAACGTGTATTCGGCGGAGGTCGAGAATGCCATCGCCCGGCACCCGCAGGTGGCCATGTGCGCAGTGATCGGCATTCCCCACGCGCAGTGGGGCGAGGCCGTGCATGCGGTCGTGGTGTGCAAGCCCGGTGCTGCCCTGGATGAAGAACAGGTGCGCGCCCATTGCCACGAGCTTGTTGCCGGTTACAAATGCCCGAAGACCGTCGAGTTCCGCGATTCGCTGCCATTGAGCGGCGCCGGCAAGATTCTCAAGCGCGAGCTGCGCGACCCTTTCTGGGCCGGCATGCCGCAGCGGATTGGTTGAGCGCTGGCGTGGAACTCCCCGGCGAACCGGGGAGTTGTCAGACGGCTGACTCCATGTCCCGCAGCCGGGCGACGGCCTCGTCACGACTGCCAACGCCGAGCTTGCTGTAGATGTGCCGCAGGTGCCATTTGACGGTCTCGTGGGACAGTCCCAGCGCGCGGGCAATCTTCTTGTTCGGCAAGGCCTGGGCCAACAGGCGCAACACTTCCATTTCACGTTCGCTCAGCGGCTCCGTGGTGGCAGCGGCTTGCCGTCGCGTTTCGGCCGGCTTGCCAGCGCTCACGCGGGATGCCCGGTCCTGGATTGCCTGCAGGCGTTCGACGTAGAAGCGCAGCACCGGGTCGAGCGTCGAGCCGTTGGCGACCTGGTCGATCAACTGCAGCGCCCGCGGGTGGGTATCCAGCAGGCTGCGCACCTGGCCGTAGCGGTGGCCGGCGCGCAGCGCCGCCAGTACCTTGTCCCGTGCGGCGTCTGGCAGGCCGCGCTGCTCGTCGAGAATAGCAGCGAGCATCTTCAGGCGCGTCACATCGAGCTGGCGGCCTCCGGAGTCGCAGAAGTCGATGAGCAGAGTCAGCCTGCGTACGGCCTCGAGCAGATCGCCCTGGGCGATCTGCCAGCGAATCCGCGCGTTTTCCGCCAGTGCATGGATCTCGCGGGAGGCTCCAGGCCCGCTGCCGACATGCCGTGCCGCGATGCTCTCCAGGCGTGCCAGCTTGGTTTCCGCAGCGACCAGCTCGCCCAGTTGCAGGTGCCAGAGGATCTGCCCCTGCAGGCTGTGTGCCTGCAACCGGTCGAGCCCGAGGCGGCGGGCGTACTCGTCCAGGCGATCGAGGTAGGCGAAGGCTTCGCGATGGTTGCCGGCGAGCCATTGGCATTTGCCCAGCACCTCCAGCACCCGCAACACCGAATCGGGGATCGACATGCGCTCGAAGGCGTCGACCCGGTCGGCCAGCAGCTGGTAGGCGGCTTCCGCCTCGTTGCTTTCGTACAGCGCCTCGCCGAGCAGGGCCGTGGCGAGGAACAGGGCGTCGATGCAGGGTCGGCCGCCGCGCTCGGCCTCATAGATCACTTCGCGGTAGATGCGCTCGGCCTGGATCATCTGACCTTCCATGGCCAGGCTCAGGCCGATCAGGGCGCGACCGAGGAGGGTGCCCGAAGCGGTGCCGCGCAGGGGAGAGCCGTCTACCAGCATGGTCGGCCGGTCGATCTGCAGACGCCGCGCGCGCTCGAATTCGCCGTGGTGCATGTACAGCCAGGAAAGGATGTTGATGCCGCCGCCGACGGTGAAGCCATCGGCCTCCACCGGCGGTGCGAGCAGTTCCGGCAGATAGGCCATGGCCTGGTCGGTGTCGTCGCGCTGGACCGCGACCGCCGCGCGCAGGACCGTGATGCGAAAGCGCGTGGCGGGGTCGCTCGGCGGCACGTCACGGTCCAGTTCCTGCAGGGTCTTTTCGCTGGCGGGCAGGTCGCGGGTGTAGATCTGCATGCGCGCCAGCACCAGGCGCAGGCTGATGCGTGGCTGCAGTTGCTCCAGCGGCAATTGCTGCACCAGGTCGATCAGGAAGCGGATCTCGCCACGCGCCGTCAGGTCGTCGACGCGTTGCTCGACCAGCTCGGCGGCGTCCGCTGCCCGACCGCCGAGTACGGCGTGGCGGATCGCCTCATGCATCTGCTCGTGGTCGCGTAGCCATTCCCAGGCGCGAGTGTGCACGGCTTGGCGCTGCTCCTCGGGGCGCGCGGCAAACAGTTGCAGCAGGGTCTCCCGCAGCAGCGGGTGCAGGCGATACCAGACCTCCGCTTCGCCACCGTCGATGGCGATCAGGAACAGGTTGTCGTTCTCCAGGCGCTGCAGCAGCTCGCGTGCTTCGCCGATGGCTTCCGGCCGGCCGACCAGCGTTGCGCACAGCGGCGCACAGAAGCGGCTGCAGACTGCGGTGTGCAGCAGCAATTCGAGGTTGGTGGGCGAGAGATGGGAGAGTACTTCGGCTGCGAAAAAACGCGCGAAGGCCTGGTTGTCGCTCAGGTGCTCCTGCGGTAGCAGCGCCGTTCGGCCGGGGCCGGAAAGGCGCTGGCGGCTCTTCTTGTAGCTGGCCGCCACCAGTTGCAGGCCGGCGATCCAGCCGTCGGTCATTTCGTAGATGCTCTGGACATCACGGGAGTCGACTTCGCCCAGCTGGGCCCTGAGGAACGCCTCGGCCTCCGTCGGGGTGAAGCGCAGGTCGCGCAGGTCAAGCTCGAGCACCAGTCCATGGCTGCGCAACCGGGCCAGCGACAGCGGGATGGCGCTGCGTGAAACCAGTACCAGGTGCAGATTCGACGGGGCGTAGTCGAGCAACCATTGCAATGTCTGGTGGATCTCCGGATCGCTGAGCGCGTGCAGGTCATCGAGCACCAGCACCACGTCGCGCGGGTGTCCGGCAATGCCCTGGACCAGGGTGATCACGGTGTTCTCGGCCGCCTCTCGGTCGCTGCCGTAACCCTCCAGCAGCGCGGCGTCGCGCACCATCGCCGGCTCCACCTGGGCCAGGCTCGCCAGCAGGTAGTCGAGAAAGCGCATCGGTTGGTTCTCGTCGCTGCTCAGCCCCAGCCAGGCGACGTCGAACCCCAGCGGCAGCAGCAGTTGCCGCCAGGCGACCAGCGCGGTGGTCTTGCCACAACCGGCAGGGCCCTTGATGACGATGCAGCGCTTGCGCCGCGCTTCCTGCAGCTGGGTGTGCAGGCGTTCTCGCGCAACGATGCGGCCGCTGTTGCGGGGTGGTGTCAGCTTGCTGCTGTCGACGGAATCGAACGTCGGATTTCCATTGAGGACGGCAGGCGACTGATTTGTTGTTGTAGGTCGGGTATCCATGGGGCTTCCAGGCAGGTGCTACCGAACGGCTTTCAGTCTAGTGGCACAGCATGAAGCAAGTTCCCAGGCTTCCACCAGTGGTCGCTCGTCGGGGGATTTCGCCATCGCCTTGCAGCCCACGCAGTTACTGCGTCCGGGCGCTTCCGGCCACCCGACACGGGTGGTCGTGCCGGCTCGGGGGTTGCTCTACTTTTCGCCAAAGCGTGCCAACCCCCCGGCCGGCTGCAGCGTGGGTGAGGGCGATCCGAAAAACCAACCGACTAGGCGGTCGGAGCAGGGGGCTGTAGATGGGTGTTCTCAACGGGGTTCGCGTACTGGAGTTCGAGGCCATAGGGCCAGCGCCATTCGGAACCATGCTGCTCGCCGACATGGGCGCCGATGTGCTGCGGATCGACCGGCCGGTGGCTGCCAGCGACCTTGGCCCGAAGCTGGACGGTCCGCGCCTGGACCTGATCGGGCGCAACCGCCGCTCGCTGACCATCGACCTGAAGACGCCCGAGGGGGTGGCTTGCGCCCTGGAGTTGATCGACAAGGCCGACGTCCTGATCGAAGGCTTCCGCCCCGGCATCATGGAGCGGCTGGGCCTGGGCCCGGAGGTGGCGCTGGCGCGCAATCCGCGCCTGGTCTACGGGCGCATGACCGGCTGGGGCCAGACGGGGCCGTTGGCACAGAATGCCGGTCATGACCTCAACTACATCGCCTTGTCCGGCGTGCTCTCGGCCATCGGCCCGGCCGGCGGCCGCCCGGTGCCGCCACTCAACCTGGTGGGCGACTATGGCGGTGGCGGGATGTTGCTGGCCATGGGCGTGCTCGCGGCATTGCTCAACGTTCAGCGGGGCGGGCAGGGCCAGGTGGTGGATGCCGCCATGACCGAGGGCGCCGCGCAATTGGGCGCGATCTTCTGGGGGCTGGTGGCCAGCGGCAATTGGCGCGAGCAGCGCGGCAGCAACCTGCTGGACGGTGGTGCGCCCTGGTACGACACCTACCGCACCCTGGATGGGCACTACATGGCCATCGGCCCGGTGGAGTCGCGCTTTTATGCGGAGCTGCTGGAGAAGCTCGGCCTGGCTGACGCCGCGCTGCCCGGACAACACGACCGCGACGGCTGGCCGAAGCTGCGTGATGCCTTTACCCGCGCCTTCCTCGGTCGCACGCGGGACGAATGGAGCAAGGTCTTCGAGGGCAGCGACGCCTGCGTATCGCCGGTACTGGGATTCAGCGAAGCCGCGGAGCATCCGCACAACCGTGCGCGGGGCAGTTTCGTCGAGGTCAATGGCATCGTGCAGCCGGGGCCGGCGCCGAGGTTCCAGGGCACGCCATCGGCTCCGCCGCGGCCTGCTCCGCGACGTGGCCAGCACGGTGGCGCGGCATTGCGCGACTGGGGTTTCGATGCCGCCCAGGTCGCGGCCCTGCGCAGCCGCGGACTGGCGTTCATCGACGAAACCTGAGGCGGACCATTCCCCATCAAGGCGCCTGCGGGCGCCTTTTTTGCGTCCTGCGTTTGGCCGATGCCGGTGCGCCGGCATCGCCACCCAACGTGGGGGGCCGTCTCGCTCGCCTTCCTCTCTAGATTCGTTTGCAGAACAACAGCAGGCCAGCGGGCCGGTTGCGCGATTTCGCAGACCATTTGGAGAGCCGATGCACATTCAACGTACCGTTTACCGTGACGACCACGAGATGCTGCGCGAGAGCGCACGACGCTTCTTCGAGCGTGAATGCGTGCCGCGCCAGGCAGCCTGGGACGCTGCCGGCCAGGTTGACCGCGAAACCTGGTTGAAGGCCGGGCGCGAAGGCCTGCTTTGCCTCACCGTGCCGACCGAGTATGGCGGCGGTGGCGGTGACTTCGGTCACTGCGCCGTGCTGATCGAAGAACTGCACCGTGCCGGCATTTCCGGCTGGAGCCTGGGCGTGCATTCCGACATCGTCGCGCCCTACATCGTCCGCCTCGGGACCGAAGAGCAGAAGCGCCGGTGGCTGCCGGATATCTGCGCCGGCAAGACCGTGCTCGCGGTGGCCATGACCGAGCCGGGTTCGGGCTCCGACCTCAAGTCGATCCGTACCAGCGCCGTGCGCGATGGCGACGAGTGGGTGATCAACGGCAGCAAGACCTTCATCAGCAACGGCCTGCAGTGCGACATGGTGGCGGTGGTCTGCAAGACCGACCCAGCCGCTGGGGCCAAGGGCTGCAGCATCATCATGGTCGAAGCCAACCGCGAGGGCTTCCGTCGCGGGCGCAAGCTGGAGAAGGTCGGCCAGGCGGCGGCAGATACCTCCGAACTGTTCTTCGATGACGTCCGCGTGCCGGTCGGCAATCTGCTCGGCGAGGAGAACAAGGGCTTCATCCACCTGATGGAGGAGCTGCCCCAGGAGCGCCTGGTGATCGCCGTGTACAGCGCCGCCAAGCTGGAGCGCATGCTCGAGCAGACCCTGGACTACGTGAAGGAGCGCAAGGCCTTCAACCAGACCGTCTGGGACTTCCAGAACTCCAAGTTCAAGCTCGCCGACATCAAGGCCCAGGCCACGGCCGTGCGCCTGATGGTCGACTACTACCTGGGCGAACACATGTGCCGCCGCCTGACGTTGCAGGAGGCTGCCATCGCCAAGCTGTTCGCCACCGAAACGCTGTGCAAGTGCATCGACGATATGGTCCAGCTGCACGGCGGCTACGGCTACATGCTCGAGTACCCGATCGCCCGCGCCTTCGTCGACATGCGCGTGACGCGCATCTTCGGCGGCACCAGCGAAGTGCTGCGCGAACTGATCGCACGCCAGCTGTGACCCCATCCTTCCGTATTCAGGTGAAAGCATGAGCGAGAAAGTACTGGTTGCCGGCGTCGGCATGATTCCCTTCAGCAAGCCGGGGGCCAGCCCGAGCTACACGGAAATGGGCGCCGAAGCGGTGCGCCGCGCCCTGGCCGATGCCGGCATCGGCTACGGGCAGGTGCAGGAAGCCTACGCTGGCTACGTCTACGGCGATTCCACCTGCGGCCAGACCGCCCTCTATGAAGTGGGCATGTCCGGCATCCCGGTGGTCAACGTCAACAACAACTGCTCCACCGGCTCCACCGCGCTCTACCTGGCGCGCAAGGCCATCGAGTCGGGCTCCGCCGATTGCGTGCTGGCGCTGGGTTTCGAACAGATGCAGCCGGGTGCGCTGAAGTCGCAATGGAGCGACCGTCCGCCGACCCGCGAACGCTTCCTGCCGGTGCTCTGGGGGCAGACCCCGGACATGGACGGCATGCCGCAGGCGATCCGCACCTTCGGCGGCGCCGGGCGCGAATACATGGCGCGCTACGGCTGCAGCATGGAGACCTTCGCGGC
The DNA here is from genome assembly GCF_001672555.2 of Pseudomonas sp. AU11447. Lineage (NCBI taxonomy): Bacteria > Pseudomonadati > Pseudomonadota > Gammaproteobacteria > Pseudomonadales > Pseudomonadaceae > Pseudomonas > Pseudomonas sp. AU11447. The sequence goes on from NZ_LZDG02000075.1 coordinate 51,125, forward strand.
GGTGCGCGCCAAGGCCAGCCGCCACGCGGCGAACAACCCACTGGCGTTGTTCCGCAAGGTGCTGACCACCGAGGACGTGATGAACGACACGGTGATCCTGCCCGGCGTGCTGACGCGCCTGATGGCCTGCCCGCCAACCTGTGGCGGCGCGGCGGCGATCCTGGTCTCCGAGCGTTTCGCGAAAAAGCACGGCTTGCGCAGCGACGTGCAGATCCTCGCCCAGGCGATGACCACCGATACCCCGGAATCTTTCGACCCGCCCTCGATGCTCAGCTGGGTCGGCTCGCACATGGTTCGCGCCGCGGTCGGCCAGGTCTACGAAAAGGCCGGTGTCGGTCCCGACGACATCGACCTGTGCGAGCTGCACGACTGCTTCGCGCAGATGGAAGTCATCAGCTACGAAACGCTTGGTTTCTGCCCTGAAGGCGGCGCCGAGCGCTTCGTCCGCGACGGCGACAACACCTACGGCGGACGCATTGTCATCAATCCCTCCGGCGGCCTGCTCTCCAAGGGGCACCCGCTGGGCGCCACCGGCCTCGCCCAATGCTACGAGCTGACCCAGCAACTGCGCGGCAACGCCGAGCAGCGCCAGGTCGAGGGCGCACGCCTGGCGCTGCAGCACAACGTCGGCCTGGGCGGCGCCTGCGTCGTCACCCTGTACGGCAAGAACTGAGCGAGCAGCGGCGGTCCAGCGGGGCCGCACGCCAGCAACGAGGATGCGAGAGATGCAACACCTGCCTAGCGCCCAGAGCGGCGAGACTGATCAACCGGAGGCTGCCCGATGAGCTCACTGCTCGACGCCTTCCGCCTGGAAGCGCTGCCGGCACCGGCCGAGGCGTTCCGCGCCGAGGTGCGGCGTTTCCTCGCCGAACACCTGCCGGCAGTGCCGGCGGACATTCGTGCGCGCAGTTGGACTGGCTTCGACGCCGCCTTCAGCCGCCAACTGGCCGCGCGCGGCTGGGTCGGCCTGACCCTGCCGCAGAGCTGCGGCGGCGCCGGCCTGGATGCCTTCAGCCGCTTCGTGCTGGTCGAAGAACTTCTGTCGGCCGGGGCGCCGGTGGCGGCGCACTGGATCGCCGACCGCCAGAGCGGCCCGCTGATCCTCAAGTTCGGCAGCCAGGCGCAGCGTGACTTCTACCTGCCGCGTATCTGCGCCGGGGAGGCGTTCTTCTGCATCGGCATGAGCGAGCCGAACTCCGGCTCGGACCTGGCCAGCGTGCGCAGCCGCGCCGTGCCCTGCGCGGAGGGCTGGCGCCTGAACGGCCGGAAGATCTGGACCACCAACGCCCAGCACGCGCACTACATGATCGCCCTGGTGCGGACCTCCGGCGTACCGGACGACCGCCAGAAAGGCCTGTCGCAGTTCATCGTCGACCTGCGCCAGCCGGGGGTGAACGTGCGGCCGATCGCCGACCTGGCGGGTGATTCGCACTTCTGCGAAGTGACCTTCGACGACGTGCTGCTCGGGCCGGATGCCCTGGTGGGCGAGGAGGGCAGCGGCTGGCAACAGGTCAACGCCGAGCTGGCCTTCGAGCGCAGCGGGCCGGAGCGTTTCTATTCCAGCGTGGTGCTGCTCGACCTCTGGGCGGAGCACCTGCGCCGCGTGGGTTGCAGCGCGGCCGAGGCCAGCCAGTTGGGGGCCTTCGTCAGCCAGCTGGCCAGCCTGCGCTGCCTGTCGCTGGCGCTGACCGCCAAGCTCGCCCGGGGCGAGAGCCCGGTGATCGAAGCGGCGCTGGTCAAGGACCTCGGCACCGAGTTCGAGCAGTCGATTCCGGTGGCCATCGCCGCCGCCCTCGGCGCGAACCCGGACGCCCCGGTCGACGCTGAGCTGTACCGCACCCTGGCCTACCTGAGCCAGATATCCCCGACCTTCTCGCTGCGTGGCGGTACCCGCGAAATCCTTCGCGGCATGATCGCCCGCGGCCTCGGCCTGCGTTGACCGGCACTCGACAGGACTCCCGACGATGTTCACTGAAGCAATTGAAAAACTCCTGGCCGATCACTGCACCGCGACGTTGATCCGTGCGGTGGAAGGCGGTGAAACACCCACGGCGCTGTGGCGTCTGCTGGAGGACAGCGGCTTCCTCGAACTGCTGACCCCAGAGGAAGAGGGCGGCGCCGGCCTCGACCTGGCGGCACTGTTTCCCATCCTCCAGGCCTTCGGTCGCTACGCGCTGCCGGTTCCGGCGGCACAGAGCATCGCCGCCCGCGCGTTGCTGTACGGCAGCGGCGTGGCCGCACCGGCAGGCATGCTCAGCCTGGCCGGCAATGCCCGGCGCGAAGCGGACGGGACGCTGGTCGCGCCCCTGGTGGCCTACGGGCGGTTTGCCGACTACCTGCTGGCCAATGTCGACGGCGACCTGTTGCTGCTCGACTGTGCCAGCGCCCAGCGTTCGTCGTCCGGCGTGCATGGCAGCCTCTGCGCCGACCTGCGCTGGTCAGCCGGGCCTGTACTGGCGACCGTGCCGGGACGGGGCGAGGCCCTGCGTGTATTCAGCGCCGCGGTACATGCCGCTGCCATCGCCGGGGCAATGAACTGGTGCATCGACAAGACCCTGGAGTACTGCAACGACCGGGTGCAGTTCGGCAAGGCCATCGGCAAGTTCCAGAGCATCCAGCACCAGTTGGCCGTGATGGCCGAGCAGGTCGCCGCCGCCACCGCCTCTGCCGAAATGGCCTTCAGCGGCAGCGACCGGCTGCCCCAGGCGATTCCCGCGGCCATCGCCAAGGCCCGCAGCAGCATGGCTGTCCCTTTGGTGACTGCCACCGCCCACGCCCTGCACGGCGCCATCGGCGTAACCGAGGAATTCGACCTGCAACTGTACAGCCGCCGCCTGCACGAATGGCGCCTCGCCGAGGGCGCCGAAGGTTACTGGAACCGCCTCGTCGGCTCGGCATTGCTGGCCCTGTGCGGCACCGGCTGCAGCGAGTTCGTACGCCAGGCCACTCCCTTCAGCGCAATCCAAGGACAACCCGCATGAGCGAGCTGCTGCAGTATCAACAGGACGGCCATGTCGTCACCCTCACCCTCAACGATCCCGAGCGGCGCAACCCGCTGACCGGCAACGGCATGGTCGAGGCGCTGCTCGATGCCCTGGATCGAATCCACCGCGACAGCAGTGTCCGCGCCGTGATCCTGACCGGCGCCGGTACGGCGTTCTCCTCCGGCGGCAACGTCCGCGACATGGAGCGCTACGCGAAGATGCCGAACATGGCGCTGCGCCAGGAGTACCGCCTGGGCATCCAGAAGGTGCCGCTGGCGCTGTTCAACCTGGAGGTTTCGGTGATTGCCGCGATCAACGGCCACGCCATCGGTGCCGGGCTGGACCTGGCCTGCATGTGCGACATCCGTATCGCCGCGGAGCAGGCCAAGTTCGCCGAAAGCTTCGTCAAGCTGGGGATCATCCCCGGCGACGGCGGCGCCTGGCTGCTGCCACGGATCGTCGGCCTGTCGCGGGCCAGCGAGCTGACCCTGACCGGGCAGACCATCGATGCGCGCCAGGCGCTGGACTGGAACCTGGTCTCGCGTGTGGTGCCGGCCGCGGAGCTGCTGCCTTGCGCCCGCGAGATCGCCGAGGCCATCGCCGCCAATCCACCGCACGCCGTGCGCCTGGCCAAGCGCCTGATGCGCGAGGCGCTGCATACGCGCCTGGACACGCTGCTGGAGATGTCCGCGGCCTACCAGGTGCTGGCGCACCAGAGTGCCGACCACCAGGAAGCGGTGGCGGCTTTCATCGAAAAACGCACGCCGGTGTTCACCGGCTGAAACCAACCCGCGCGCCGGGTCATGCGGCCCGCTGCGCAGAGCATTCAGGAGTCGACACAATGAAGAAACTCGAAGGCAAAGTGGCACTGGTGACCGGTTCCGGCCGTGGCATCGGCCGCTGCGTGGCGCTGCAACTGGCGGAAGAGGGCGCGCGCTTGGTGATCAACGACCTCGACCAGGCACCGGCCGACGAAGTGGTCGCGGAAATTCGCGCCGCCGGTGGCGAGGCCGTGGCCTGCGTGGGCAGCGTGACCGCGCCCGACTTCGCCGAGCGCTTCGTACAGACCGCGGTGAAGCACTTCGGCAGCATCGACATCATCGTCAACAACGCCGGCTTCACCTGGGACAACGTGATCCAGAAGATGAGCGACGAGCAGTGGTACGCCATCATCGACTGCCACCTGACGGCGCCGTTCCGCATCCTCCGCGCCGCTCAGCCGATCATCAGCGCCCTGGCCAAGAAGGAAGCGGCCGAAGGCCGCGAGGTGCTGCGCAAGGTGGTCAACATCTCCTCCGGTGCCGCCGGCGGCAACGCCGGGCAGAGCAACTACTCGGCGGCCAAGGCCGGCATCCTCGGCATGACCAAGACCCTGGCCAAGGAGTGGGGTCGCCTCAAGGTCAACGTCAACGCCGTGGCCTTCGGTTTCATCGAAACCCGCCTGACCCAGGCGCTGGCCGGTGACGAGAGCAAGACCGTGAACATCGAGGGCCGCGAGATCAAGGTCGGTATCCAGCAGGCCTACATCGACAACGCCAGCCGCGCCATCGCCCTGGGCCGACCGGGCAAGCCGGAGGAGGCCGCCGGTGCCGTGGTGCTGCTGTGCCTGCCGGGTTCGGACTTCGTCTCCGGGCAAACCCTGTATTGCGGTGGTGGCCCTGGCGGCAACTTCTGAACCCTGCAGGCGCGAACCCACCTGCCTGTGCGGTTCGCGCCCCAGCCCTTGCCGCCGGTTCACCACCCACCACGGGTAGGTGTCCATGGAGCAGTCATCACTAGGATGCCTCAAGGCCGTCGCCCGGCCGGACATGGCTCCCAAGAGGACAATAACAATGCACATGACCCATGCTCTTCAGCGCGCACTGCTGCTTCACCCTGACCGTCTGGTCACCATCTTTCGTGACCGCCGGCGCAACTACCGCGAGTTCGGCGAGCGCGTCGCCCGCCTGGCGGGGGCCCTGCAGGCGCTCGGTATGCAGCCGGGCGATCGCGTCGGCATGCTCGGCCTGAACTCCGACTGGTACTTCGAGTACGTGCTCGGGACCTGGTGGGGCGGCGGCGTGATCAACGGCGTCAACACCCGCTGGAGCGTCCCGGAGATCGTCTACTCGCTGGACGACTGCGATACGCGCATCCTGCTGGTCGACGACAACTTCCTGGCCATGGCCGAAGACATCCGCCGCAGCGCCAAGGTCGCGCCGGTGCTGATCCACGTTGGCGATGGGCCGGCGCCGGACGGAATGCTCTCCTACGAGCAACTGCTGCGTGAGGCCCGGCCGGTAGAGGACTGCCAGCGAGGCGGCACCGACCTCGCCAGCATCATGTACACCGGCGGCACGACCGGACATCCCAAGGGCGTGATGCACAGTCACCAGAACATCTGGTCGATGCTCATGGCGCGCCTCGCCGGCCATCCGATCGAGGAAGGCGCGGTGGTCCTGCATGTCGCGCCGATGTTCCACGCGGCGGCGCTGGCCGCGGTACTGCTGCAGTACATGATGGACCTGCCGCACGTGTTCATGCCGGGGTTCGAGCCGGTGGAACTGATGCAGACCATCCAGCGCGAGCAGGTCCGCGAGACCCTGCTGGTACCGGTCATGCTGCAGGTGATCCTGACCCACCCGGAATTCCACCGGTACGACCTGAGCAGCCTCAAAAGCATGGTCTACGGTGCTGCGCCGATATCCCCGGCGCTAATGAACCTGGCCCTGGAGCACCTGCCCGGCCTGGAGTTCACCCAGGGCTACGGGATGACCGAGACCACCAGTGGCGTCGTCTTCAACGGCCCGGAAAACCACAGCGCCGCGGGCGTCGCCAGCGGTCGCATCCGGGCTGCCGGCCAGCCGGGCATCTCGGTATTGGCGCGGATCGTCGACGAGCAGGGCGAAGAGGTCCCGCGCGGCAGCGTGGGCGAGATTCTCCTGCGGGGCCCGCAGATCATGCTGGGTTACTGGAACCGCCCTGAGGAGACCGCCCAGGCCCTGCGCGGTGGCTGGATGCACACCGGCGATGCCGGCTACATGGACGATGAGGGCTACATCTACATCGTCGACCGGGTCAAGGACATGATCGTCAGCGGTGGCGAGAACGTGTACTCGGCAGAGGTGGAAGGCGCGATCGCCAGCCACCCGGCGGTCGCGCTCAGCGCGGTGATCGGCATCCCCCACGCGAAGTGGGGCGAAGCGGTGCACGCCGTGATCGTCCTCAAACCCGGCACCCGCGCCGAGGGCGAGGAGATCATCGAGCATTGCCGGCGCTTCATCGCCGGCTACAAGTGCCCGAAGACCGTCGAGTTCCGCGAAGCCATGCCGCTCTCGGCGGCCGGCAAGATCCTCAAGCGCGACCTGCGCAGCCCCTATTGGAAAGACCAGCAGCGCGCGGTCAATTGACCGCGCGGCAGGCTAACCGTGACTGACAAGGAGACAAACGTGAGCAAGAACCTCGAAGGCAAGGTTGCCATCGTATCCGGCTCCGGCCGTGGCATTGGCCGTGAGATCGCCCTGAAGCTGCACCGTGAAGGCGCCGCCGTGGTGATCAATGATCTGGATGCCGCACCGGCGGAAGAACTGGTCGCGCAGATCGTCGGCGAAGGCGGAAAAGCCGTGGCCTGCGTCGGCAGCGTCACCGACGGTGACTTCGCCGAGCGCTTCGTCGGTACCGCGCTGTCGTCCTTCGGCGGCCTCGACATCATCGTCAACAACGCCGGCTACACCTGGGACAACGTGATCCAGAAGATGACCGACGAGCAGTGGGACGCCATCCTCGATGTGCACGTCAAGGCGCCGTTCCGCATCCTTCGCGCCGCCTCCGCGCATTTCCGCGAGTGTGCCAAGAAGGAGGCCGAGGAGGGCCGGGAAGTGTTCCGCAAGGTTGTCAACATTTCCTCGGTGTCCGGCGTGCGCGGCGGTGCCGGCCAGGCCAACTATTCCTCGGCGAAATCCGCGGTGAATGGGCTGACCAGGGCACTGGCCCGCGAGTGGGGTCGTTACAAGGTCAACGTCAACGCGGTGGCCTTCGGCTTCATCAAGACCCGCCTGACCGAGGTCTCCGCCGAGGACAACACCGTGCTGAACATCGATGGCCACGACATCAAGGTCGGCATCCGCCCGGAAATGGCGAAGAACGCCGCCTCGATCATTCCCCTGGGCCGTGCCGGCACCCCGCAGGAAGCCGCCGGTAGCGTCTACCTGCTGTGCGCGCCGGAATCCAACTACATCTCCGGCCAGGTGCTGATCGTCGACGGCGGTCGTTGACTGGGCCGGGCCACCCTCGGGTGGCCCGGTTCCTTCCGCCTTCCGCCCGATTCCTCCGCCACTCCAGCCCAGCGGCGACAGCCGTAGCCTCTCGACATCGACTGTCCCGCTCCGACTCGTACTCCGAGGGACAAACCGATGATTGCCAACGAGCCCACTTCCGATTCGCCTCTACTGCCCATTCCTGCCGGCTTCGAGCCGTTGCGCCGACCCGATGGCCAATACGGCTTCGTCCAGCACTGCCAGGGCATCTACCTGCACAGCGAGCGCCGCGTCGTAGCAGCGCGTGTGCTGCCGGTCCACCTCAATGCCCTGAACATCGCCCACGGCGGCTTTCTCGCCACCCTGGCCGATACCGCTTTCGGCGCGCTGCTGCGCCTCGCCGGTGATTTTCCGCAGGCGCCGGTGACCATCGAGATGAGCGTCGACTACATCCATCCGGCCCGGCCGGATGCCTGGATCGAGGCGCACCTGGAGGTCCACAAACTGGGTCGCAATCTCTGCCGCGCCAGCCTGGGCCTGATGGATGGGACGCAATTGATCGTGCGCGCCAAAGGTACCTTCATGGCCAATCCACCCAGCCTGCGTGATACCCCGCGCCGCGAAACCTGTGCTGTGTAACGCACGGTAACGCGCCTTCCACGCGCAGGGTTCCAAGCCACCGATTCGCGGCGAAAAGCAGCGAATCGAATTACCCGATCGGGTGAATAGCAGAGCGGGGCGCATCGCTAGCATGAGCGCTCCAACACCGTTCACCTTCTTTGGAGCGCCGCATGACAAGAACAACAAAGCGCGGAGTCTTTCAGCCGCAACTGCTGGCTGCAGCCGTCGCCTTGGGCGTCAGTGCCACTGCCAACGCCGTCGATTTCAACATCGGGGAGATCGAGGGCAAGTTCGACTCGTCGCTGACCTTTGGCAGCAGTTGGGCCACCAGCGCACCGGACAAGCAGTTCATCTCCAACTTCAACTCGATGGGCGTGGCCGGTGGCAAGTCGTCATCGCGCACGGTCGATGACAACCGCCTGAACTTCAAGAGCGGCGAGAACATCTCGACCATCGTCAAGGGCCTGCACGATCTGGAGCTGAAGTACGGCGACAGCGGCGCCTTCGTCCGTGGCAAGTACTGGTACGACTTCGAGCTCAAGGACGGCCATCAGCATTTCTACGACATCGACGACTCCGGGCGCGACCAGGCGGCCAAGTCATCCGGCGCGATGTTCCTCGACAGCTTCGTCTACCACAACTACAACCTCGGCGACCTGCCCGGCAACGTGCGCCTGGGCAAGCAGGTGGTGAGCTGGGGCGAGAGCACCTTCATCCAGAACGGCATCAACGTGATCAACCCGATCGACGTTGCGGCGGTGCGCCGGCCGGGTTCGGAAGTCAAGGAAGGTCTGATTCCGGAGAACATGATCTATGTCTCCCAGGGCCTGGCCGACAACTTCACTGCCGAAGCCTTCTATCAGATCACCTGGGAGAAGACGATCACCGACAACTGCGGCACCTTCTTTGGCAGCGATGGCGTACCCAAGGGCTGCGACGACCGCCTGGTGGTCAGCGGCCTGGACCTCGCCCCCGGCGCCGCGCTCAACAAGGGCGGAGCTGCCGCTGTCGCCGGCGGCCTCGATGATGTCTACATCCCCCGCGCCAAGGACAACGATCCGCGCAACAGCGGCCAGTTCGGCATCGCCCTGCGCTGGTTCGTGCCGGAGCTGAACGACACCGAGTTCGGCGCCTATGCCCTGAACTATCACAGCCGCAACCCGTTCCTCAGCACCATCCGCACGACCGGCCCGGGTACGCCGCCCAGCGCCCTCAACGTGCCGCGCAATGCCAAGTACTTCATCGATTACCCGGAAGACATCCGCCTCTATGGCCTGAGCTTCGCCGCCAACGTGGCGGGCACTTCGCTGGGGGGTGAACTGAGCTACCGGCCGAACATGCCGCTGCAACTGAGCACGCCCGATCTGCTCAGCGCGACGGTAGGCACCGCGAGCTCGCCGTTGCTCACTACCGGTTTTGCCACCACCACGCCGGGCGGCGTGATCGATGGTTACGACCGCATGCCGGTACTGCAGGCGCAGATGACCGCGACCAAGCTGTTCAACCAGGTCTGGGGATCTGACCGCCTGACCCTGGTGGGCGAGGTCGGCTACAACCGCATCAACGGCCTGGGCGATTCCGATGGCACCGACCTGCGCTTCGGCCGCAGCCCTGCCTTCGGTTCCGGCATCCTGCCCGGCGCCGCGGGGTTGGCAACCTGCAAGGGCAGTGCGGTGGGACAGCCCAACGCAAGCAACCCGGCGCAGCAGTGCAACAGCCACGGTTTCTACACCACCAGCTCCTGGGGCTACCGCGTTCGCGCGCAACTGGATTACCCGAACGTTTTCGCCGGCGTGAACCTGTCGCCGAACCTGGCCTGGTCGCATGACGTCGATGGCTGGGGACCGAACTTCGAGGAGGGCGCCAAGGCCGTCAGCCTCGGCTTGAACGCGGACTACCAGAACACCTACACCGCCGCGCTGAACTACACGAATTTCTTCGACGGCAAATACAACACCATGACCGACCGCGACTATGTCTCGCTGAGCCTCGGCGTCAACTTCTAACCAGCAACAGCGGAGAATCGACATGATCAGAAGTACTATGCTGCGCACCGGCGCTATGGCGCTGTCGTTGCTGGCAACCGGCGTAATGGCTGCCGTCACCCCCGAGGAAGCCGGGCAGTTGGGTACCAGCCTGACGCCACTGGGCGCGGAGAAGGCCGGCAATGCCGATGGCAGTATCCCGGCCTGGACGGGCGGCCTCAAATCCGGAGCCGCTCCAGTACAGAACGGTTTCCTCGGCAACCCGTTCGCCGATGAGAAGCCCCTGTTCACCATTACCGCGGCCAATGCCGAGCAGTACAAGGACAAGCTGACGCCGGGCCAGCTCGCCCTGTTCAAGCGCTACCCGGACAGCTACAAGATTCCGGTCTACCCGACCCATCGCACTGCCGCGGCTCCCCAGGCGGTGTATGACGCCGTGAAGAAAGGCGCGACGGTGGTCAAGCTGATCAACGACGGTAACGGTCTGGCGGATTTCAATACCCACTATGTACCGTTCCCGATTCCGAAGTCCGGGGTGGAAGTGGTGTGGAACCACGAGACGCGCTACCGCGGAACCAACATGGAGCGCTTCAGCGCCCAGGCCGTGCCGCAGACCAATGGTGACTTCACCGTGGTCGGTTTCAAGGAGAACCTCGGCTTCCCGCAGTACATCACCGACAGCGACCCGGCCAAGACCGGCAACATCATGTACTACTACAAGCAGGAGATCGTCGCGCCGTCGCGTCTGACCGGTACCGTGAACCTCGCCTACGAGACCATCGACCAGCTCAAGGAGCCGCGCCAGGCCTGGACCTACAACGCCGGCCAGCGCCGCGTGCGGCGTGCCCCCGAAGTGGCTTACGACGGCCCCGGCAGCGCCGCCGACGGCATGCGTACCGCCGACAACTCCGACCTCTACAACGGTTCGCCGGACCGCTACACCTGGAAGCTGATCGGCAAGAAGGAGCTGTACATCCCCTATAACAGCTACAAGCTGTGGTCGCCGACGCTGAAGTACGCCGACATCATCCGCCCCGGTCATATCAACCAGGATCTCACGCGCTACGAGCTGCATCGCGTGTGGGAGGTCGAGGGCACGCTCAAGCCGGGCGAGCGCCATATCTATGCCAAGCGCCACATGTATTTCGACGAGGATACCTGGGCCCTGGCGGAGATCGACCATTACGACAGCCGTGGCCAACTCTGGCGCGTCGCCGAGGGCCACCAGGTCAACGACTACGAGCACGGCCAGGCCGCCTATGCGGTGCAGACCCTCTACGATCTGATCGCCGGGCGCTACATGGCGATGAACATGATCAACGAGGCCAAGCGCGGACCGCAGTTCGACCAGCAGTACAGCAACAACGACTTCACTCCCGCGGCCCTGCGCAACGCCGGCATCCGTTGAGCCATGGCGGCGAGCCGGACCTCGGCTCGCCGCAACTCCCCGTCCTGCTCGACATTGCTCTGCGTCAAACGCCACGGGGGCTTGCCCCGTGGCCACCTGATATGGGGGGCGTCTGCGCTCCCCGGCACTTCCAAGATGCTTGCCAATGCAGCGAGGAGCGCGATTGCGCTCCGTTGCTGGAGTGATCGCTTCGTCTAACACCATAGATCGAGGTCCGTCATGCAAGGTCTGGGTGCCAGTATTTCGCCTGCCGATGGGCAAAGGGCTTCGCTGCCGGCCCTGCCGTCAGCGTATGTTCCGCGCTGCGAACTGCAGGCTCGCCTGCGCCGCAGCCGCCAGCGTCTGTGCCTGCTCTGTGCGCCGGCCGGCTATGGCAAGAGCGTCCTGCTTGGAGCGAGCCTGGCCGCGCCGGCCAGCGGCGAGCAGGTGTTGTGGCTGAGCCTGGGCGGTCACGTCGAATCACTGCACGAGCTGTGCTCACATATTTGCCGGGAGCTGGGTCTGAGCCCGGCCCAGGGCGCCGCGCCAATCACCCTGCTCAGGTACTTCGCTGCACATCCGACGCCGACCCGACTGGTGCTCGACGACCTGCCTGGCGAGATGTCGATCGAGTTGAACAACTGGTTCGATCATCTGCTGGCGCTGCCGTCCGGCCATCTGCAACTACTGGTCAGCAGTCGCCAGCGGCCGAACTGGAACCTCCCGCGCCTGATGCTGCGCAACGAATTGCTGGAGCTGGATGCCAGCCAACTGGCCATGACCCGCGCGGAGTTCGACAGGCTGCTCGAGGTTTCCGCCAGCTCAATGCCGGCGACCGCTCGCGAACAGCTCTGGCAACGTGCCGAAGGCTGGTGGGCCGGCATCCGGCTGCTATTGGGCGAGGGCGCCGACCACCCCACCGGCAAAGGTCCCGGACTGATCCGGGACTATCTGGACCATGAACTGCTGGCGCGCCTGGGGGAGGCCGAACGGAACATCCTCTACGGGCTGGCGCACCTGCCGAGGTTCTCCATCGAGCTGTGTGCCCAATTGTGGGAGGAGCATGGCGGCCGCCAGGCGTTGCGGCGGCTGATGCAATGCCAGGCCTTCATCTTCCCGCTGGAGGCCCGTGGCAGCTGGCTGCGGGTCCTGCCCCTGGTCGCCGAAGCGTTGCAGGAGCGTGTCGATGCGGTCGAGTTGTCACGCTTGCGCCTCCATTCCTGCCGAATATTGAGCATTGCCGGGCACCTGAACGAAGCCATCGAGCAGGCGCTGCAAGCCGAGCAGCCTGAGGTTGCCGCCAACTACATGCAGAAGCTCTTGCCGAGCTGGCAGCTCGCCGAGCACAACCTTCACCGCCTGCTGGAGTGGCGCCAGCAGTTGCCGGGGCACCTGCTCGAAAGCACCCCGCGCCTGGTCTATCTGTGCTCCCTGGCGCTGTATGGCAGCGGCCGGCTGGAGGAGGCCGACCGTTGCCTGGAGAGTATGGAGCGCTTCCTGCCCTGTGCAGACCCGCTGCTGGATCGTCGCCTGCGGGCCAACTGGCAGGCCCTGCGGGGACTTTCCCTGGCCACCCGAGGGCAGCCCGAGGAAGCACGGCTGGCCTGCCATGAAGCGCTCGACCATTTGCCGGGCGGGGACTGGATTTCCATCGTGGTGTGCTATTCGACGCTGGCGCGCCTGGCCATGGCTGCCGGGCGCCTGGGCGACGCCAGGACGTTGCTCGACGATGCCGTCGAACTGGCGCGTCGTGAGGGCTGCCTGGACAGCGAAGTGCTGATCAACACGGATCGCCTGCGCTTGTTGATTCTGCTGGATGAAGTGCCTATCGCCGAAGGGCTGCTGGCGGAAACCCTGGAGTGGCGCACGGCGGCGAATATCCCGTGTGATCCACTGCTGGCACGGCTGTTGTTCCTGCAGGGCGAACTGCACCTGCACCAAGGTCGTGTCGAGGAGGCAGAGAAGTCGCTTCGTGCAGGGCTGTCGCATGCCCGCCAGGGCTCCGCGCCGTACAGCCAGTTCGGCCATCTGCTGCTGGCGGAGGCGGCCAGCCGCAGCGGCCATCATGAGCAGGCACTGTTGCATCTGCACGAGGCCGAGCGACGCATGCATTGCGGCCGCGTCGACAGCGAGTGCTACAGCGGGTCGGTACTGCTGCAGTCCTTGCGGGTTCTCGCCCGACGCCATCAGTGGCGCACCGTGCTACGCCGTGCCGCCAGCCCGGAAGCCCATCGGCCGGCCTTGCTGCAGCCCAGCCTGGCGCAGGAGATAGAGCTGATCGTGGCGCAGGCCGAACTGGGCTCCGGCCAGCCGCAGCAGGCGCGCCTACGCCTGCTTGCCTTGGCGCAGGACTGTGCCCGCCGGCGCTATCGGCTGCTCGAAAGCCATGCCCGCGCGCTGCTGGTGCAGTTGCCTGAGGTGGCAGAGGGGAGTTCGGCGCCCGGCGCCGCCGCGGTGGGGCCGGGTGATGTGGATGAGGCGAGTATTTCCGCATGCCTGGAAGACCTGACCCCGCGAGAGTCCTCGGTGCTGACGCTGCTGGCGCGCGGCATGTCGAACCAGGAGATCGCCGACAGCCTGTTCCTCTCGGTGAACACCGTGAAGTACCACGCGAAGAACATCAACGCCAAGCTGGGCAGCACCCGGCGCACCCAGGCGATTGTCTTCGCCAAGGCCATGGGCCTGATCTGACGGTGCATTGCGACGCCACGTCGGAGGCGTGCTTCACCACCTGAGGCGGGTGGGGCCCTGCTGCGAAAAAGGCTCAAAGATGGCGAAAACCCGCTGCGGGACAGCCGGCGATTCTCCGCTCCCGCAGGACGGACCCCGGATGGGCGCGCCATGCCCGATGACATCAGAACAATAGGAGCCGTTGTGACCAGCGCCATTGAATCCTCGCCCCATGCCGCCATCCGCGCCATTCTCGACAAGCAGCGCGCTGCCAGTCGCGCCAGCAGCACCTGGAGCGCCGAACAGCGCATCGAGCTGCTGGGGCGGGCGATCGACCTGCTGGTCCGCCACGAGAAGGCGATCATTGATGCGTTGACTGCCGACTTCGGTCAACGCAGCCCGATGTTCTCCCGTCTGAGTGAAGTATTGGGCCCACTGGCGACGCTGAAACAGGCCCAGGAAGCACTCACCGAATGGATGCAGCCGCAACCGCGCCAGGTCCCTCGGGGAGAGGCCTGGGTGCAGTATCAGCCGCTGGGCGTGGTGGGTATCGTCACGGCCTGGAACGTGCCCGGCAATATGTTCTTCAACGGCCTGGCCGGCGCTTTGGCCGCCGGTAATCGGGTGATGATCAAGCCCTCGGAATACACCTCGCACACGTCCGCGCTGTTCGCCCGTCTGATCGGCGAGGTCTATGCGCAGGACGAAGTCGCCGTCATCACCGGTGGCGCCGAGGTCGGCCAGGCATTCTGCAGCCAGCCCTTCGATCATCTGCTGTTCACCGGGGCCGGCAGCATTGGCAAGCAGGTGCTGCGCGCCGCTGCCGAGAACCTGGTTCCGGTCACCCTGGAGTTGGGCGGCAAGTCGCCGACGGTGATTTCCCGCTCCGCCGATTTCAGGAAAGCAGTGGCCAAGATCGTCGTCGGCAAGGTGCTCAATGCGGGGCAGCTGTGCGTGGCGCCCGACTATGTCTTCGTTCCGGAAGAGTCACTGGACGCGTTCGTCGCGGTGGCCAAGGCGACCCTCGCGGGCTTCCTGCCGCACCTGGCGGACAACCCCGAGTACACCGCGATCATCAATGCGCGCCACTACCAGCGTCTGCAGGGCTACCTCGATGAAGCCCGTCGTGCCGGCGTGGAGCTGATCGAGCTGAACCCGGCGAGTGAAGTGCTGGATGCCGCCACGCGGAAGATCGTACCCACCTTGCTGCTGAACCCGGGCGACGAGCTGCAGGTGATGCAGGACGAGATCTTCGGCCCGTTGCTGCCGATCAAGCCCTATCGCTCCCTCGACGACGTAGTCGCCTTCGTCAATGCCCGGCCACGTCCGCTCGCCCTCTACTACTTCGGCCAGGATGCCGGTGAAGAGTCCCTGTTGCTCAGCGCTACCTGCTCCGGCGGCGTGACCCTCAACGACGTCATGCAGCATGCCGCCATGGAAAGCCTGCCGTTTGGCGGTGTGGGCGCCAGCGGCATGGGGGCGTATCACGGCGTGGATGGCTTCCGCACCTTCAGTCACGCCAAGGCCGTGTTCCGCGCGAGCTGACATCAGCCGTACGTCCCAACGCGCGCGGCGCTGGTCCGCTGCGCCTTCCTGTCCTGTTGCGAGAGAGAACTCATGAAAGCTGCGGTATTCCATCAAGTCGGCGCCCCGCTGAGCATCGAGGAGGTCGGTATCAGCAAGCCCGGCCCGCGCGAGGTGCTGATTCGCACCCACGCCGTGGGCGTCTGCCATTCCGACCTGCACGTCATCGAGGGCGCCTTCCCTTATCCGGGGCCGATGGTGCTGGGCCACGAGGCCGCCGGCGTCGTCGAACAGGTCGGATCGGAAGTGCGCACGGTGAAGCCGGGCGACCACGTGGTCACCTGCCTGACGGTCTACTGCGGCCACTGTCCCCATTGCGTCACCGGGCACATGGCGCTGTGCGTTTCGCCGGAAACGCGCCGCGGCAAGCACGAGGAGCCGCGCATGACCTATGCGCACAAGCCGATGCCGCAGTTCGTCAACCTCTCCGGTTTCGCCGAGCAGATGCTGGTACACGAGCATGCCTGCGTGGCTATCCGCCGTGACATGCCGCTGGATCGCGCGGCGCTGCTGGGTTGCGCCGTGACGACCGGTACCGGGGCGGTCTTCAATACCGCCAAGGTGCGTCCGGGCGAAACGGTGGCCGTGCTCGGTTGCGGTGGCATCGGCCTGGCTGCGATCAACGGCGCGGCGCTGGCCGGGGCAGGGCGGATCATCGCCATCGACATGCTCGACTCGAAGCTGGAACTGGCGCGCCAGTTCGGCGCTACCGACGTGGTCAATGCCGCCGGTGGCGACGCGGTCAAGCAGGTCATCGAGCTGACCCGTGGTGGGGTCAATCATGCCTTCGAGTGCATCGGCCTCAAGCAGACCGCCGAGCAGGCCTTCGCCATGCTGGCGCGCGGCGGCTCGGCCACCGTGATCGGGATGATCAAGCCTGGCCTGAAGATCGAGGTCGATCCCTTCCAGTTGCTCAATGAGCGTCGCCTGCAGGGCTCGCTGATGGGCTCCAATCGATTCCCGGTGGACCTGCCGCGGCTGGTGGACTTTTACCTGCAAGGGCGCCTCAAGCTTGACGAAATGATCTCCCAGCGTATTCGCCTGGAGCAGATCAACGACGCCTTCGACGAACTGCGCCGCGGCGAACTGGCTCGTTCGGTGATCGTCTTCGACCAGTGAGCTACCTCGCTCGCGGCCTGGCGCCGCGAGCGCCGTCCACCTGATACCGGCCTTGCCGCCGACGGATTGCCGAGGAACCACCCGATGGACATTCATTTCACGCCCGAGGAAATCGCCTTCCGCGAGGAGGTCCGGGCATTCCTGCGCAGCGAGCTGCCGGCGGAGATTTCCAGCCGCATTCTCCAGGGCAAGCGCCTGAGCAAGGAGCAGCAGGTTGCCTGGATGCGCACCCTTGACCAGCGCGGCTGGTTGGCTCCAGGCTGGCCCTTGGAGTACGGCGGCACCGGCTGGGGAGTGGTGCAGAAGCACATCTTCGAAGAGGAATGCTTCGTAGCCGGGGCGCCGAAAGTAGTCTCCTTCGGCGCCAAGATGGTCGCGCCGGTGCTGATCAGGTTCGGCACGCCGGAGCAGAAGGCGCGCTTCCTTCCGCGTATCCTCGATAGCAGCGAGTGGTGGTGCCAGGGCTATTCCGAGCCGGGCGCCGGTTCCGACCTCTCGGCACTGAAGACCCGCGCGGTGCGTGACGGCGAGCACTACGTGGTAAACGGCCAGAAGATCTGGACCACCCTGGCGCACTATGCCGACTGGATGTTCTGCCTGGTGCGCACCGACCCGGAAGCGCAGCAGCAACGCGGTATCTCGTTCCTGCTGATCGACATGAAAACTCCGGGCATCACCATTCGCCCGATCATCACCCTGGACGGCGAGCACGAAGTCAACGAAGTGTTCTTCGACAACGTGCGCGTACCGGTGCAGAACCTGGTGGGGCGCGAGAACGAAGGCTGGACCTGCGCCAAGTACCTGCTGACCCACGAGCGCACCACCATCGCTGCCATCGGCATGACCAAGATCATGCTGCAGCGTCTCAAGCGTGTTGCCGCTCGCGAGCTGCGCAACGGCCGTCCCCTGCTTGAGGACCCCCTGTTCCGCGCCCAGGTTGCCGATGTCGAGATGCAGGCGATGGCCACCGAGATGAGCAACCTGCGTACCCTGGCCGCCGCTCGCGATGGCGGGGCGCCCGGTGCGGAGAGTTCGATCCTGAAGATCAAGAGCACCGAGCTGCGGCAACAGATCGCCTACCTGATCAGCAAGGCCGTGGGTGCCTACGCCTTGCCGTTCCTCGAAGACGAACTGGGCCATGGCGAGGCGTGCGAACCGCTGCATACCGCCGACAGCAGCGCTGCCACCTACCAGTACCTGGATACCCGCAAGGCCTCGATCTACGGGGGCGCCAACGAAATCCAGAAGAACATCATCGCCAAGATGATCCTCGAGCTGTAAGGAACCACGAACATGGACTTCAGACTCACAGAAGAGCAGCAGATGCTGCAGGACACCGCGGCCCGCCTGGTCCGCGATACCTACACCTTCGAGCAGCGCGAGACGCTCCTGCGCAGCCCGCAGGGTTTCAGCAGCGAATCCTGGAAGCAACTGGGCGCGCTGGGGCTGACAGCGGTTCCCTTCGCAGAAAGCTATGGTGGCTTCGCCGGTAGCGGTGTCGACATCCTGCTGATCGCCAAGGAGCTGGGCCGCGGCCTGTGCCTGGAACCCTACCTGCATTCGGTGGTGTTCGGTGGCGGCCTGCTGGCCCAGCTAGGCAACGCTGCGCAGCGTGAGGAATTGCTGCCGCAGGTGGCCGAGGCCAGCCTGCAACTGGCGGTTGCCCTGGAGGAGCCGCAGAGTCACTACCAGCTGCATGACCTGCGTACGCGTGCGGAGCGGGTCGAGGGCGGTTGGCGCCTGAACGGCCACAAGAGCGCCGTGTTTGCCGGCCACAGTGCGGGGCTGATCCTGGTGTCGGCACGTACCAGTGGAGGCGAGCGTGACGAATCCGGGGTCAGCCTGTTCCTGGTCGACCCGCAGAGCACCGGTGTGCGCCGGCGTGCCTACCCGACCATGGACGGACGCAAGGCGTGCGACCTGCATCTGGACGACGTGGTCGTCACCCCTGCAGCGTTGCTGGGCGAGGAGGGGGGAGCCCTGGCTGCGCTGGTCTATCAGCAGGGCCGCGCCATTGCCGCGCAGTGCGGCGAAGCCTTGGGCAGCATGGAAGCGGCTTGCCAGCTGACGCTCGATTACCTGAAGGTGCGCCAGCAGTTCGGCCAGCCCATCGGTAAATTCCAGGCCTTGCAGCACCGCATGGTCGACATGCGCATCGAACTGGAACAGGCCACGTCCATGGCGCTGCTGGCGGCCTGTGTCGCCGACGAGGCGGACAGCGACGAGCGCAGCCGGACCCTGGCCGCCGCGAAGTACATCGTCAGCCGGGCTGGTCGCTACATCGCTGACCAGGGTATTCAACTGCACGGCGGGATCGGCCTGACCTGGGAATATGCGTTCTCGCACCACGCCAAGCACCTGCTGATGATCGCCCGCCAGTTCGGCGACGATGATCATCACCTGCAGGTCTTCTGCGAACTGATGCAGCCGGCCGCCTGAACCGGCCACCGGCAGGAAGTCCCGATTTCGGGCCGCCGATGGCGGCCCGCTTTTTCAGGCTGGCAGGGCGGACGTCATCATCCAGGTGATGAACCCGGCGTTCACCGCCGTGAACACCAGGGCGACCAGGAACACCGTATCGGCCACTTGCATCATCCGCTGGCTGCGCAGCGTGCGGTGCGTGCGCAGGCTCCAATAGGAGCAGAGGGCGGCGACCAGGTAGAACATGAGGTTGACCGCCACCATGTCATCGATGATCAGGTCTTCCCGGCGCAGGGTGAGGATTACCCGGATGATGCCGATCACGGTCAGGCATACGCCCACCATGGTGGCAGAGACGGAGAAGATGTGGACGCAGATATCGTCGTCCAGGGAGGGCGTTTCCGGAGTGGTCATGGCTGACATCCCGACAGGCGTCTCGGCGATCGGTGAACGCTAGTCACTGTAGGTTATCGCGTGCTTAACAGCGAAGAGGCTGCTGCGACGGTGCCAGGCATGGTAGAAGGGAAGCCTTCGTTCGCTGCCTGCCGACTTTCCCATGATCGACTTCAACAACATTACCGCCTACCAGCAGCAGACCCGCGTGCTGGATGGCTTTTCCCTGCATATCGGCGAAGGCGAGAAGGTCGCCATCCTCGGCCCCAACGGCGCCGGCAAGAGCACGCTGCTCAAGCTGATCAGCCGCGAGCTTTATCCGGTGGACCGGCCGGACAGCTCGCTGAACCTGTTCGGTCTGCAGAACGTCACCCTGTGGGACCTGCGCAGCCGCATCGGCTTCGTCTCCCAGGACCTGCAGGAAGACTACACACCCTTCACCCAGGCGCTGGACGTGGTGATCTCCGGTTTCTTTGGCGCCATCGGCAGCCACGGTCACCTGCAGCCAACGCCGGAACAGGCGGAGAAGGCACGCGAGATGCTGGCCCAGGTGGAGATGGACGGCTACGCCGAGCGCATGTTCCAGCGCCTGTCGACCGGCCAGAAGCGCCGCCTGCTGCTGGCCCGCGCGCTTATCCACGAACCCCGCGCGCTGATTCTCGACGAGCCGGCCAATGGCCTGGACATGGGTGCCAGCCTGCAGATGCTCACCCTGCTTCGACGCTTCTGCGGCCCGGAGCACGCGATGATCATCACTACCCATCACCTCGACGAGATCATTCCGGAAATCGAACGGGTGGTGCTGATCGCCAACGGCAAGGTCGTGGCCGACGGGCCGAAGGCGGAGATTCTCACCAGCGAAAACCTGTCGGCGCTGTACCAGGCTCCGCTGAAAGTGACCGAGCAGGATGGCTGGTACCGCTGCTGGCATGCCTGAGGTACTTGTCTGTTTGTAGGAGCGAGCTTGCTCGCGAAGAGGTTTGGCGCTCTGCCGAACTCGATATAGGGTTCGCGAGCAAGAGCCAGGCGCCCCCTCGCTCCTACAAGGGCTCTTTGCCGACCGCTCCTGTTCTACCGCCCTGACACCTGCCGCTGCAGGTGCATCGTACGGATGCGTTTGTCCCAGTGGGCGCGTTCGGCTTCCGGTAGGCCCTTCCACCATTGGCTCACCGCGCGATTGCTGTAGGGCGTCAGCCAGTCGGCATACGGCGCCATTTGCGCCTGCGGGAAGCCGTTGTCGCGGCCGCGCAGGTAGTGGTCGAAGAAGCCCAGTACCAGCGTCGCGGGGGCCTCGATCAGTACGTCGGTGGGTGCGCTGCCGATCAGCCTGTCACGCAGTGGCCGGCGCAGGTACAGCGCATTGTCGGTGAGGCCGGCGTGCAACGCATCGCGCATGACCAGACGATGGATGCGCGGGTTCTGCCCGGCGTGCTCGATACGTTCGTAGGAGAAGTCGTTGAAACTGCGTGGCTGTGCTGGCGAGGTGAGACCAAGTATGCCGTAGAACAGCGACAGGTCTGAATGCAGCATCAACAGCGGTACCGGCAGGTCCTCGTCGAACGGCGTGAAGTCGAAGTCGCCGCCATCGAGGTTCACCGCCGCGGCGCAGCGCGTGTCGACCATGCACACGGCGCCGGTGGTCGAGCCGCCGAAGGACATGCCCATCTCGCCGACGTGGCTGAAATCGCTGGCGGCTACCAGGTCGGCCACGTTTGCCGGCACTTCTCCGGCCTGCAGGCGATCGTGGACGAACAACCGATCAGCCAGCCAGATCGGCGCGCTGAGATGGGTGGCGCGGTCCGCCGGTGGCTTGAGTTCGGTGGCGAAGCGCAACTGGCCGTCCAGGCGACGAGCCAGGTCGTCTTCGCCGTAGCCTTGCAGCAGGAGCGGGGAGAAACCGTGTTCGAAGGCATCGCGCAGGTGGTCGTAGAGTGCCGGGTCGGTCGGCGCTACTTCACCGTTGGGGAACAGCGTGGGCGAGGCGTCACCGGTGTGCTGCACGGAGTAAACCGCATAACCGTGGCTGGCGAGTTCCTCCATGATCCGTCCGTTCATGCCGGCAAAGGAGCCATAGCCATGGCTGTAGAGCACGACCGGCAGGCGCCCTGGGGCGGGGCGCAGCGGGGCATTCTCATAGGAATTGGTGCGCAGGTGGCGGAGGTGCGTGAGCAACGGTGGGAAATGCAACAGCTCGCCGAAACCGCGTGCGGTGCTGCGGCTTTCGGCGTCGCTGAAATAGTTGCGGGGCTGTGCGCCCACGGTCGGTCTGGCCGGGTACCAGACGCGCACCAGGAGCCGGCGCGCCTTGCCGGCGGGGGCGCCGAGCAGGCCGGTGCGACTGGGGTCGATCAGCTCGAAGTCACGCACGCCCACCGGATAGGGCCCGCTGGGCTTGGGCATCGGCGACACCGGGAAGAAATACAGGGAGGCGACGGCCACACCCGCCAGCAGGGTGAAGAATATCCCTGACCAGGCCGGTACCCGAACCGGGCGCTTTCTCCGCAACAACAGCCCGAGAACGAGCAGCAGGGCGGTGGCGGCTGCCATGCCGGCTTGCCAGCGATCATCCCAGACGTCGTAGAGCGCCACGAGCAGCGCCAGCAGGGCAGAGCCGAGCGCCAGCGGGCGGCGGCGCAGCCACCAACCCAGCAGGGCGACGGCGAGCAGCACCAGCAGCAGGCCGTCGGCGATCGTCATGCAACGGTGCCCTTGCGCGGCAGCACGGTCCAGGCCACGCCCAGGACCAGCAGCACGGCAATCAGCACATAAGGTGCGCGGCTATCGACCTGGTGCAGCAGGGTGCCCAGCAGCGGGCCGGTGATCATGCCCAGGCCGTGCACGGCGACCAGGCTGCCGGCGGCGGCGCCCTGTTCGTCGGCTTCCACGGCGTTGGCGTTGAGCGCCGAGACGGCGGGGAAGACCCAGCCCATACCGGCAGCGGCGACGAAGCACGATGCGTAGAGCATCCACGGTGCGACAGCGATGCACACCGAGGCAAAGCCCAGTGCCGAAATCACGCCGCCCACGCCGATCAGCCGCAGCGGTGCCCAGTTCAGCTTGCGTACCAGGATCTGCGCGCAGATCAGCGCTACCCCAACCGAGGTCAAGGCGATGCCAGCGACGCGGGCGGCATCGGCGGGCGGCAGTTGCAGGCGATCGAGGGCGAAGAAGCCGACGGTCATCTGCGCAACGGTGACGCAGACCATGGCGATGAAGCCCAGGGTCAGCGAGCGGCGCAGACGCCGGTCGGTGATCGCCAGGGCCGGGCCCTTGCGCTCGCTGAGGCGTTGGCTGTCGGGCAGCCACTTCCACAGCACGGCCAGGGCCAGCAGCGGCAGCAGGCAGGTGAGCAGCAGCGGCAGGGCCAGACCGAGCATGGCCAGCAGGCCGGCGAAGCTCGGCCCGACCACCATGCCCACGGCGCTCGCTGCACCAAGCCCGGCCATGGCGGAGGCGCGCTTGTCGGCGCTGACATGGTCAGCCACCAGTGCCGCCGAGCAGGCCGGTACGGCGGCGTAGAAACCGCCCGCCAACCCTCGCAGCGCAACGATGCCGATGAAGGCTGGTAATGGCGACATCGAGGTGTTCAGCGCCAGGGCCATGAAGGCGCAGAGCAGGGCGTAGGTCAGCGCAAAGCCGGCCAGGCCGCTGAGCAGCACGCGGCGGCGGCCCAGGCGGTCGCTGGCGATGCCCCAGACGCGGGCCATGAGCATCCAGGCGATGCCACCGACGGTCACCGTCATGCCCGCCTGCCAGGGCGCCAGGCCCAGGGTGCGCGCCACCGGGCCGATCAGCGCGACGAAGGACATCACGGCCACCGTGCAGACGAAAGTCTCGAACATCAGCGGACGCAGGTTCAGGGTCGGCGCCTGGGGTGGCATGGCGGTCATTTCAGCGGGGCTCCTTGGGTCGACGGGGCATTCTCATTCCTACAAAGACGATCAGCAGCAGCGGAACACCAAGGGAAATCCACGACAGCACGTCGAAAACCCCATCGCCGAGCAGTGCGGAGAGCAGCCCGAAGGTGCTCAGCACGGCCAGCGCGATGGGCCAGCGGAAGATCATCCAGAGTCCGCGCCTCATGCCTTGACCTCCG
The DNA here is from genome assembly GCF_001672555.2 of Pseudomonas sp. AU11447. Lineage (NCBI taxonomy): Bacteria > Pseudomonadati > Pseudomonadota > Gammaproteobacteria > Pseudomonadales > Pseudomonadaceae > Pseudomonas > Pseudomonas sp. AU11447. Next base: position 74,620 of record NZ_LZDG02000075.1, read on the forward strand.
TCTTCAGACCGCCGGAATCCAGTTCCGCCAGGCGTTTCTCGAGGGGCGTGCGGCGTCGGCCAAGCCACAGGTACAGGCCGCTGGCGAGGATGACGATGCTGACGATATCCAGCAGCGCCCAGACGATCTTCAACGGCATGCCGCCGTAGTCGCCGAAGTGCAGCGGCTGGGACAGCAGCAACGTCTTCACGTACAGCGGCATCTCGCGCATGTCGGTCAGCTCGCCGGTTTCGGCATCCACCAGCGCGGGCTTGAGCAGGCGTTCGGTGAGCGGCGTGTTGCCGCGCATGAACACGGCGTAGTGGTGCTTGCTGCTGAACTGCGTGCCGGGGAAGCCGACGAAGCTGACCTCCATGTCCGGAGCGGCCTTGCGGGCGGTGTCGATGGCCTTGTGCAGCGAGCCGAGGCTTTCCAGCGGCGGCGCGTCCTTGTAGGGCGCGGTCATCTCGGCCAGCTGGCCGCCTTGCCAGAGCATCAGGATCGGCAGCGCCAGGGTGTTGATCACCCCGGTGACGCCGACCACCAGCACCCAGGCGAGGGTGACGATGCCCAGCACGTTGTGCAGGTCCAGCCACTTCAACCGCGAGCTGCGCTGGGAGCGCACGGTGGCGAAGTCCAGCTTGCGCATGAATGGCGTGTAGACCACCACGCCGGAGACCAGCGACGCCACCAGCAGCAAACCCATGAAGCCGAGGAACAGGTAGCCGGGCAAGCCCATGAACAGGTCGGTGTGCAGCTTCAACATGATGTGCATGAAGCCGCCCGGCGGCGGCAGCGGATCGAAGAACTCCCCGGTGCGGGCGTCGAAGGGCTGGATGTGGCCATCCTCCGGCGGCGGCACCAGGGTCGGAGCCGTGAGGACCGCGCCCAGCGGATCGTCCTGTTCCCAGAACACGAAGCGCACCACTTCGCCGGGCCGCTTCGCCAGGGCGCGGGCCACCACGTCGTCGTAGTCGATCTTCGGCGACTGCTCGGTGAGCGGCTTGAGCTCCGGGTGCGGTTCGAAGGTGTGCTCGATCTCTTCATGGAAGATCAGCGGCAATCCCGTGAGGCAGAGCATCAGCAGGAATACCGTGGAGATCAGGCTGGTCCACTTGTGCACCAGGTACCAGGTGCGAAGGGCTTTGGCGGTCATCGTCAGGCTCGTTCTTTTCGTTAGAAGTCCACGCTCGCGGACAACTGCAGGGTGCGCCCCTCGCCCAGGTACAGATACCCGGCGGTGGAGGTGCCCCAGTAGTCTTTGTCGAACGCGTTATCCAGGTTGGCGCGCAGCACCACCGGCTTGCCGAGGGTCTCGAAGCGGTAGCGCGCGCCCAGGTCCAGGCGCCACCAGTCGGGGATGCTCAGGCTGTTGGCCTGGTCCACATACTGCTCGCTGGTGTAGATGGTCCGCGCGGTCACCGTCAGGCCCGGCACCTGGGCGATGTCGTACTCACCGCCGAGATTCAGTTGCCGGCGCGGCACGCCAATGCCGTTGTTGCCGTCGTACTGGCCGTCCTGGGTTTTGGTCAGCTTGGCCTGGGTATAGGAGGCGCCACCGAGCAGGCGTGCCCCTTCGGCCACCTCGCCGAACAGGCTCAGCTCCAGGCCACGGTTGCGCTGCTCGCCGCCACGGGTGAAGCGGCCATTGTCGTTCACGCTGCTCGGGCGCTTGATCTCGAAGGCGGCGAGGGTGGCGCCGAAGCCGTCCCATTCGCCCTTGACGCCGACTTCCTTCTGCTTGGAGACATAGGGAGAGAGCATTTCCCCGGCGTTGGCAGTGCCAATGGGCGCGGTTTCGCCTGGGCTCAGGCCTTCGATGTAGTTGGCGTAGAGCGAGATGTTCTCCCACGGCTTGACCACGACGCCGGCCATCGGGGTGGTCTTTTCCTCGTCGTAGCCGGCGCCTGCCGGGGTGCCGACGTTCATCTCGTAGTTCTGCGACTCCACTCGCTGCTTGCGCGCACCGACGGTCAACTCGACGCGGCCGTCGAGAACCGACAGGGTGTCGGCAAGCGCGTAGCTGGTGAGCGTGGCTGCGGTGTACTTCTGCACGTTCTTCGGATAGTCGTCGGTGCTCGGCGTGCCGGAGTAGATCGGGTTGTAGAGGTTCGACGCCCTCGACGGGAAGGCGGTGTAGAGGAAGAAGATGTCCGAGTTCTGCACCACGCGGGTCGCGCCGAAGTTCAGCTTGTGTTCTACCGGGCCGGTGTTGAAGGTGCTGCGCAGGCCGGCTTCGGCGGAGTGCGAACCGACGTCGTAGACCTGCCAGGCCGGGGAGGAGACGAAGTCGCCGTCGTTGCCCGTCAGCACCGGGTTGCCGGCCAGGGCGTCCATCTCGCTGCGGCGGTCGCCGTAACCGGCATAGCCAGTGAGCCAGTCGGCAATGTCGTATTCGCCGCGCACAACCAGGGTGCGGTCGGTCATCTCCGAATCGCCGTAGCCGGGGTAGTTCAGGTCGTTGTCCGGGGCGTGGGGGATCTTCGTCACGCCAGGGCCGGCGGTGAACTGGCGCACGACGTTGGTGATGTCCTCGCGCTGGTGGATGTAGTCGGCAGACAGGCGCAGGCGCTCGCCGGTGTAGTCCAGGCCAAGGGAGCCAAGGCTGTCTTCGAGTTCCTGCTTGTCCACCGTGGTATCGCCGTTGCGGTACACGCCGTTGAAGCGCACGCCGAACTCCTTGCCCTCGCCAAAGCGGCGGCCGATGTCCAGGTGGGTGCCGAACACCGAGTCGGAGAGGTAGTCCACGGTCACGCGGTTCAGTGGTTCATCCCCAGCTCGCTTGGTCACCAGGTTCACCGCGCCGCCGACGTTGCCGCTGGGCGGCATGCCATTGAGCATGGTGCTCGGGCCCTTGACCACTTCCACGCGCTCGGCCATTTCCACCGGCACGCGGAAGAACGGCGCCAGGCCGTACATGCCGTTGAGCGCGACATCGGCGCTGACCACCGGGAAGCCGCGCAGGGAGAAGTCCTCGTTGAGGTTGGTGCGGGCGCTGCCGATCTGCGCCGAAGGCTCGTTGCTCAGCACGTCGGCGACGCTGCGCGCCTGCTGGTCCTGGATGGTCTTCTCGGTGTAGCTGGTGATGCTGAAGGGCGCGTCCATCAGGTCGGTATTGCCCAGCAGGCCCAGGCGGCCACCGCGCGCCACCTGGCCGCCGGCGTACTCGGCCGGCAGGTCCTCCGGGCCGGCGGCCTGGCCAGTGATCAGCGAGGGCTGCATCTGCAACGCATCGGGGCTGGGCGAACGGATCAGGGTAAAGGTGCCGTCGCCGCGCTGCTCCAGTTCCAGGCCACTGCCTTGCAACAGGTGGTCCAGGGCTCCCTGGGTCGAGTAGTTGCCACTCAGGCCCGGGCTCTGCAGGCCGTCGGTGAGGGCCGGTTCGAAGGAGAGGCGCACGCCGGTCTCGGCAGCGAACGACGCGAGGGCGCGGCCGAGCGGGCCGGGGGCGATGCTGTAGCTGCGCACTTCACCGGGGGCTGGTGCGGCCATTACCGCCGGAGCGGTGACGGCAACCGCCAGGGAGAAGAGGGCGGTGCGCACCGCCAGGGAAAGCGAAGAGGGCTGGACGTGTCTGCTGCTGGACATGGACGGGGTACCTTCGGGCCTCTGCGGGCTTCGTGTCGGGAGATGTTCCCCTGTTGCCAGCTGAAGTGAGAAAAAGTCTCACTTCTTTTTGAAAATATTTTGCATCAACGCCCGGCGCCTGTCTTCAGGCCGCTGCGAGGGTGATCCAGAAGTCCGTCACCCGGCGGATTCGCAGGGAGTAGGTGGACTGCAGCATCGATAGCGCGAGGTTGCTGTCCAGCAGCGGGAAAGCCCCGGAAACCGCCAAATGCGCCACCGCCGGATCACAGCGCAGCACACCGCGGCGGTAGCGGCCCAATTCGCTCAGCAGCGTCTGCAAGGGCATGCGGTCGGCCATCAGCATGCCGTGGGTCCAGGCGTCCGGGGCCAGCGAGGGGACGACCGAGGTGATGCCGAGTGCCGACAGCAGCACAGACTCCCCGGCGCCCAGCCATTGGCCGGCTCCGTGCGACGGCACTACTTCGACGCGGCCCTGGAGAACGGCAACGCGGGTCGCCCCCTCGTCCTGGCGCACATTGAAGCGCGCTTCGCGGGTGTGCATGCGGCCTTCGCGGGTCGTGACCAGGAAAGGTCGGCTGTCCACGCGCGCATCGAGGAAGATCTCCCCCCGCAACAGGCGCACCAGGCGCTGCGCCGGAGTGAAGGCGATGTCCACGGCGCTGTCGGTATTGAGCGTCAGCAGGCTGCCATCGGGAAGCGGCCATCTGCGCTGCTCGCCGACGCCGGTGTGCTGGTCCGCGCTCCAGTCCTGCCAGGGCTGCGTACGCCAGGCGGCCAGGCCAACCGGCGCGACGGCCAATAGCATGGCAAGCTGCTTGAGCGCACGGCGGCGGTCGAGCTGGCGTTCACGGCCCAGGGTCGGCATGGCCAGTGCTGGCGGCAGGCTGCCGAGATGCCCCATCAGGCGCTCGGCACGATCCCAGGCGCGGGCGTGCTGGGGGCTCTGGCGTTGCCAGTCGGCACAGGCGCGGCGGGTTTCCTCGCTGGTGTCCTGATGCAGGCGCACCAGCCAGTCGGCCGCTTCGTCGAGGATGCGCGGAGCGATGGGCTCTGCGGCGCTCATTCCATCAGCTCCAGGCAATGGCGGAATGCCTGCTGCATATAGCGCTTCACCGAGCCAAGGGAAACGCCGAGGCGCTCGGCGATGGCCTCGTACTTCAGCCCCTCGACCTGCGCCAGCAGGAAGGCCTGGCGCACCGGGTCGGGCAAGCGCGAAAGCAGGGTGTCGATCTCGTGCAGGGTTTCCAGCACCAGGTAGCGCTGCTCCGGCGAAGGCGCGAGTTCTTCGGGGATGCTGGCGAGGGCTTCGAGGTAGGCGCGCTCCAGCGACTGGCGCTGGAACCAGTTGATCATCAGCCCCTTGGCCACCGTGGCGAGATAGGCTCGCGGCTCGCGAGCCTCCAGCACACGGCGTGAACCGAGCAGGCGAGTGAAAGTGTCCTGGGCCAGGTCCGCCGCCTGTTCGTGGCAGCCCAGGCGCCGGCGCAGCCAGCCCTGCAGCCAGCCGTGATGGTGCTGGTAGAGGTCACTGACGGCGGCGTGGAGGGGAGCGTCGAGCGCGGGCATGGCGAAGCTTTATCATTTGAGAATGCTTCTCATGATAGGGGTTGCCATGGTCTGCTCACAAGTCCCGACAGAGGACAAAATCAGGTCGGGATGGACTCCTGGCGTCGAAGGGTCGAAATCACACCGGTTGATATCGAGACGTTCTTATTGAGCCAATTAATAGTTCTGAATTTTCCTACGACTAACTTCCGCTCGGCAGTTTGAAAATCTACTTTTCATCAGATATTTCTGGCTGATTCTTGTAGGGAAATTCCTAAAATCTACAAACTCTAACAGTTGGTGTTGAATTAGTTCTGGCTCGTGGCAGTCTCGTGTCCTCTCACGAAAGGTCTTTGTTGGCGCAGCGAGATTAAGTAGCAGTACGGTTCCAGATATTTTTTGTGGGGTGGTACGGCCGGTCGCTGCACAGACCGTTCGCCTTGAGTGGCTTTGATTTCAGATTCGTCGCGCGCATCGGCCGTGCAGAGCTTTCTGTCGCGTTGTGTGCATGCATTAACAAAGGAACTGCAAGGCAGGTAATCATGGCATCTGATAGTTTCCAGAATGAAGTGCCGAAGGCGCGCGTTAATATAAAGCTGGACCTGCATACCGGCGGGGCGCAGAAGAAAGTGGAACTCCCACTTAAACTCATGGTATTGGGCGATTACAGTAACGGCCGTGAGCATCGCCCCCTGTCCGAGCGCAGCAAGGTCGATATCAATAAGAATAACTTCAATAGCGTGCTGACCGAATTTCACCCGAGTGTGAAGTTGGCGGTGCCTAATACCGTGGCTGACGACGGCTCGGACGCTGCCGTCGAGTTGACGTTCCGCGACATGAAGGATTTCGAGCCGGAACAGGTCGCTCGGCAGATCCCAGCGTTGCGCGCCATGTTGGCCATGCGCAATCTGCTCCGCGACCTCAAGTCCAACCTGCTGGACAACGCCACCTTCCGCCGAGAGCTGGAGCGCATCCTCAAGGATGACGCCCTGAGCGACAAGCTGCGTGCCGAACTGGCTCAGCTAGCTCCTCAAGACCGCTAATCAACTATCAAGGAGTGACTTATGTCTGCGTCTGCGGAAGGAACTGTTGCGCACGCTGGAAGCGCCAGCGTCGTAACTCATGAAGGCCAAGGCATTTATGCCAGCCTGTTCGACAAGATCAATCTCAATCCTGTGTCGCAACTGACGAACATCGAGATTTACCAGAATAGCGATGCACTGTCCGAAGCTTCCGCGGATGAACGGGTGACAGCTGCGGTCAGTGTTTTTCTTGATCTGCTGAAACAGTCCTCGCAGAAGGTCGAACGCCTCGACAAGACCTTGCTGGACGAGCATATCGCTTCCCTGGACGCCCAGATCAGCCGCCAGCTGGATGCTGTGATGCACCACGAAGACTTCCAGCGCGTCGAGTCGACATGGCGCGGGGTCAAGTCATTGATCGACCAGACCGATTTCCGCCGCAACGTGCGCATCGAGCTGCTGGATATCAGCAAGGATCACCTGGTGCAGGACTTCGAGGATGCGCCGGAGATCGCCCAGAGCGGCCTGTACGTTCACACCTACACCAATGAATACGACACTCCTGGTGGTGAGCCTATCGCCGCTGCCATCTCCAACTACGAGTTTGGGCGTGGTCCGCAAGACATTGCCCTGTTGCGCAATATCTCCAAGGTGGCCGCAGCGGCGCACATGCCTTTCATTGGCTCTGTCGGCCCGGCGTTCTTCGGCAAGGAGTCGATGGAGGAGGTGGCGGCCATCAAGGACATCGGCAACTACTTCGATCGCGCGGAGTACCTGAAGTGGAAGTCCTTCCGCGACAGCGATGACTCCCGTTATATCGGCCTGACCATGCCTCGCGTGCTGGGTCGACTGCCGTATGGTCCGGATACCATTCCGGTGCGCAGCTTCAACTACATCGAGAGTGTGAAGGGGCCGGACCACGATAAGTATCTCTGGACCAATGCTTCGTTCGCCTTCGCGGCCAACATGGTGAAGAGTTTCATCAACAACGGCTGGTGTGTGCAGATTCGTGGACCGCAAGCTGGTGGCGCAGTGACCGGATTGCCGATTCACCTCTTCGACCTGGGTACCGGCAACCAGGTGAAAATTCCCTCTGAGGTGATGATCCCCGAGACCCGCGAGTTCGAGTTTGCCAACCTGGGTTTCATCCCGCTGTCCTACTACAAGAATCGGGACTACGCGTGCTTCTTTTCCGCCAATAGCGCGCAGAAGCCGGCGCTCTACGAAACTGCGGACGCGACGGCCAACAGCCGAATCAATGCCCGTCTGCCATACATCTTCCTGCTATCGCGAATTGCCCACTACCTGAAGCTGATCCAGCGCGAAAACATCGGCACCACCAAGGATCGGCGTGTGCTCGAGTTGGAATTGAACAACTGGATTCGTGGATTGGTCACCGAGATGACGGACCCCAGTGATGACCTGCAGGCCTCGCATCCTCTGCGCGACGCCAGAGTCACGGTGGAAGACATCGAGGATAACCCGGGCTTCTTCCGCGTGAAGCTCTATGCCGTACCGCACTTCCAGGTGGAAGGCATGGACGTGAACCTGTCTCTGGTCTCGCAGATGCCCAAGGCCAAGGCCTGAGCATTCACACGGAAGCCACACATGAAAATCGATCGCCCCTTATGGGGGGCGGGGGCATTACTGTCCCCGCAGCAATTCCAGCAGCAGGCCCGATGGGAAGCCTGGACCAACGAATGCGTGGCGCGTATGTCGCGTGCTTACCCCTGGGGCGTACAGGCTGCAGTGTTTGACTTGGATGCACTCAGGCTGGGCAAGCTCAAGGCCACACGCCTGCGTGTGCGGATGCCGGACGGCACGCTGATCGACGGTGATGCGTCCGATCGACTGCCGCCGGCGGTGGAGCTCGATCGGCTGACCGAGGATGGAGCTCCAACCGCTACGCTGCTGCTGGCATTGCCGCTCGAACATGCCAATGGTGACAACTGTCTGCTGGAGGAAGGCACGGCCTCCAAGCCAACGCGCTATCGCCGTGATTGGCGCGAGGTGCAGGACCTCTACGGTGACGAGACCCAATCCATCGCGGTGCTGGAACATGTGTTGTCACTTCGCCTGGACAGCGATGAAAACGCTGAGTACTTGACCTGCCCGGTAGCACGAGTGGTCCGCGACGTTCAGGGGATCTGGACCCTGGACCCGCAGTTTGTCCCACCGCTGCTCAGCTTCGAGGCCCAGCCGCAGCTGCTTAGCCAGTTGGACAACCTGATGACTCAATTGGCCGCCAAGCGCGGCCGATTGATGGGCATGCGCCGCGAGAGCAACCAGCGCATGGCCGACTTCGCCGTGGCGGATGTTTCGCTGTTCTGGCTGCTCAATGCATTGAACAGCTACCAACCCGTATTGGCGGACCTGCTGGCACATCCAGCACGGCATCCCGAAGGGGTGTACCTGGAACTCACCAAGCTGGCTGGCAGCCTGCTGACCTTCTCTTTGGAGCATGACATCGGGGCCATACCGGGTTATCAGCATGAGCGGTTGGAACTGGTCTTTCCGCCTTTGTTCGCGCTCATCTCGACCCTGCTTGAGGCCAGCCTGCCGTCCCGTGTGATCGCGCTGGAACTTGAGCACCCCAACACACACCGTTGGCAAGTGGTTTTGCACGATGGCCGGCTACGCGACGCAGAGGGAGTCGACTTCTACCTTTCGGTGCGCTCCAGCCTGCCTGCCGCCCAAGTGCAGAGCCAGTTCCCGCGCCTTTGCAAAGTTGGAGCGCCAGACGACGTCGACCATCTCGTCAACGTTGCACTCGATGGTGTCCCCCTGGTTCCGCTTGGCCATGTGCCGGCAGCGGTTCCCGTCCGTCTGGGAAACCTGTACTTCGCCTTTGACCTGAGCCACCCCAAGGCGCGCGACATGCTGGCGGCCGGTATCTGCGCTCTCTATGTCCCCGGCACGCTCGGAGACGTTCAGTTGGATCTGTTCGCGGTGCTGCGCTCATGACCAGGGTCACAGGCAAGTCGCCCACCGTGGACATCGATGCCCTGTTGCTGGACAGCTATCTGCTGGTCGTGGAGTTGCATCAGAAGGCCTCGCCGAAGGACGGGAATGAGCTGTGGTCTCATTGCGCCGAGCAGGTTGCGTACTGCCGTAACCTCCTTGTCGATGCTGGCGTGAGTCAACGTGCGGTCAACCAGATCAGCTATGCCCAATGCGCATTGCTCGATGAAACCGTGCTGCGCAATGCGTCGGAGCAAGCCCATGCAGTCTGGGCAGCAAAGCCACTCCAGGCACATTTTTTCAGCCGCCACCAGGCAGGTGAGCAGCTCTACGAAGATATGCGCGAGGCCCTGGCTGAGCCCGCCCCCGACTTGCGAGTTCTGACCTGCTACCAACGCGTCCTGATGCTCGGTTTTCTGGGGCGCTACCCTTCCGAGACAGCGCCCGAACGTGAGCAGCTACTCGTCGCTCTCAATGAGCATGTCGAGCCCTTTGCTGCTGCGGGATCGATGCCGCTGCTGGTCCGTTCGCGCGGGGGCAGTTGGCGCCACTGGCTCAGGCTGCCTTGGCTGCACCTGACGGCCGCTGCCGTGCTGTTGATCGGCCTCTGGTTGGTATTGTTCGGAGTACTTGGGAACACCGTCTCCACGCTATTGGCCGGCCAGGTTTAACCATGGCTATGCAGCTCAAAGCAGCGCGTGCCCTTTGGCTTTGGACAGGGGGGCTCGGCCTGGTGCTGATCCTGGCGATTCTGCCGCTGTCCAAGCTCGCGCAAGTGCTGTCGGCGCTTGTCGTGATTATCCTGGTTGTTGCGGGGTGGCTTCTCAGCAGCCGTTCTGCATCGCAGCATCGCCTTGCTATTGCACTGGCCAGTGGCTGTGCGCTGCCGGCGGACGGCTACCGCGGACCGGTGGTGGCGGTGTGCGGGGATGGCCTGCGCTTGCTCTTCGGGGACGCACCGGAGAGTCAACTGGCTCTGCGCATCACCGAACAGGGGTGCTACCTGCGAGTCCCGAGTCTGGACCGGTTGCCCACGATCATCGATTACGTGTTGGCCAACCGCCCCCACTGGGCAGGCCAACTGGGCGTCTTTTACATCGTCAACCCAGCCGAGCAGACCGACAGTGCCCAGCTCACCGGTGCCATCCAGACGTTCCGGCACCAGATTGCGCGCATCCGTAGAAACGGCGTGGCCTTGCCCGTCCTGCTGGGCAGTTACCTGCCATCCCCTCAGGCTGACGGCAGTTGGTTCACCTGGGAGGCGGAACAAACGGGGATGTCTGTGCGGGAGGGCATGGGGCATCTATCGGTAGGGCAGTGGCAACAGCGTGCGGCGGATAGCTCCAGCAGCTCAATGCGCCTGAGAGCCAGCGTGCAGATCGAGAGCCTGGGCCGCTGGTTGGTCATGTCGGTCCTGCCGCACCTGGTGTCCGGTGATTCTCGGGATGCACCCTGTCCAGCTATTGCGTGTGCCATGACACTGGTGTCCGGCTCCAGGGCCGTCTCACCTGGAAGTTTGTGGGCGCGCTGGCTCCACGACCGCATTGCGCTTCTGCCGGTTGTGGCGGCAACGGAACAGGTGTCGCTCCCGTTCCCCGATCCGCTTCTGCCCATACTGCCCCAGCAGACGGGCCTTACGCCGACTCGCCGCGCAGCCGTGCGTGGCCTTTGGCTTTTCGTCCTCGCCGCCGGCATTGCGCTGTGCAGCTCGGCTTGGCAGAACCGTCTGTTGTTGCGCCAGGTCAGCGACGACCTGCGGCGCTATCAGGCGATACCCGAGCCCAGCACACTTGAACAGCCTGAATTTCAGTTGCGGGAGCAGGCAGTCAACGTACTGCGTGGTGATGCTACGACACTGGATCGCTACTACCGCGAAGGCGAGCCTCTTTCGCTGGGGCTTGGCCTTTACAGCGCCGAACGAATCCGGCCTCCAATCCTGGCAGCGCTTGCTGCCCACAGAGTTCCGGCGCCGAAGCCGGTGTTGGCGAAGATCCCCGATCCGGTTCGCCTGGACAGCCTTTCACTGTTCGCCAGCGGCAGTGCCGAGCTCAAGCCCGGCTCGACCAAGGTATTGATCAGCGCCCTGGTAGACATCAAGGCCCAGCCGGGTTGGTTGATCGTGATTGCCGGGCATACCGACGCCACCGGTGATCCCCAACGCAACCAGTTGTTGTCGCGCGCCCGTGCAGGCGCGGTACGCGACTGGATGCAGCGCATGGGCGACATCCCCGACAGCTGTTTCGCCGTTCAGGGCTTTGGCGCAGACCAACCACTCAGCAGCAACGACACACCGGAGGGGCGAGCAGCCAACCGCCGGGTCGACATCCGCCTGGTGCCAGAGTCGGGAGCCTGTGTGCTCCCCACCCAGGTGTCCGGCGGCCAACCCCAGCCGCGGCAAAAGCCAGCGGCGCATTTGTCTCTGTAGAAGGAACCTCACATGGCAATCCCAGTTTACCTGTGGCTCAAAGACGACGGCGGTGCGGACATCAAAGGTTCGGTCGACGTCCAGAAGCGCGAAGGTAGCGTTGAAGTGGTAGCGCAGGATCACTGCCTGTACATCCCCACCGACAACAACACCGGCAAGCTGACAGGCACCCGCGTACACACGCCGTTCGTCTTCACCAAGGAAATCGATGCCTCCAGCCCCTACCTGTACAAGGCAGTGAGCTCGGGTCAGACCCTGAAGAGCGCCGAGTTCAAGTGGTACCGCATCGATGATGCCGGCCAGGAAGTCGAGTACTTCAACACCCTCCTGGAGAACGTCAAGGTCGTGAAAGTCGCGCCGAAAATGCACGACGTGAAGGACCCGGGCAAGGAGAAGCACAACCATCTGGAACTGGTTGAGCTGCGCTACGAGAAGATCACCTGGACCTACAAGGACGGCAACATCATCCATTCCGACGCCTGGAACGAGCGTCAGAGCGCCTAAACCTGCCTCACTGGCCGGCGGTTCCCATCCCGCCGGTCGGTGATCACGCCGCCCCAGTTCTCGCCTCGCTGCACGCAATGCATGGGAGCGAGATGAACGCGTCAGCAAGGATCGCCCCATGGCCCAGTCCACCCACCTGCTTCGCCGCCTGAATCCCTATTGCGCACAAGCCCTCAGCGCTGCCGCATCGCTGTGCCAGACTCGCGCTCATGCCTTCATCACTCTCGAGCACTGGCTGCTCAAGTTGCTGGAGACGGGGGAGGGCGACCTGACCCTGATTGCCCGTCGGTATGAGTGGGATCTGGACAGTCTCTGGCAGGGGTTACTGGATCACCTCGACACCTTGCCACGCAGCGTGCGCGACAAACCTCAGCTGTCGCCCAAGCTCGAACAACTGATCAAAGACGCCTGGCTGATGGCTTCGCTGCAGGGTGAAGTCGAAACCCTGCGCTCGGCGCACCTGCTCAGTGCCCTGCGGGAAACGCCGGAATTGTTGGAGTGCGACGCCGCGTGGCCCTTGCTCAGTGTTGGCCATACCCAGATCGAGCGCCTGCTGCCCGTGTTGGACGAACAATCCCAGGAGCGCCAGTCGATCCAGCAAGAAGCAGCCCTGGCCGAGGCGCCGCCATACCCGGCGGCAACCCAGCCTGCCGCGAAAGCTGAAGCCAACATCGCGATCCTCGACAAGTTCACCCAGGACATCACCGCCAAGGCCTGGGCAGGTGGTATCGACCCAGTCTTCGGCCGTGACAACGAAATCCGCCAGGTCATCGATATCCTCGGCCGCCGGCGCAAGAACAACCCCATACTCGTCGGCGAACCCGGCGTTGGTAAAACCGCACTGGTCGAAGGACTCGCCTTGCGGATTGTCGGCGGCAACGTGCCGGACAGCCTCAAGCAGGTCTGCGTTCGTACACTCGATCTTGGCCTGTTGCAGGCCGGCGCGGGCGTGAAGGGCGAGTTCGAGCAGCGCCTGAAGAACGTCATCGATGCCGTGCAGCAGTCGCCAACGCCAATCCTGCTGTTCATCGACGAAGCCCACACCCTGATCGGCGCCGGCAACCAGGCCGGCGGTGCCGATGCCGCCAACCTGCTCAAGCCCGCGCTAGCTCGTGGCGAACTGCGCACCATCGCTGCCACCACATGGTCCGAGTACAAACAGTACTTCGAACGAGATGCCGCCCTGGAGCGCCGCTTCCAGATGGTCAAGGTCGACGAGCCCGACGATACCAGCGCCTGCCTCATGCTGCGCGGTCTGAAGGCCCGCTATGCCAGCCACCACGGGGTACATATTCAGGACGCGGCCGTGCAGGCCGCCGTGACCCTGTCGCGTCGCTACCTGACCGGCCGCCAATTGCCGGACAAAGCCGTCGACCTGCTTGACACCGCCAGCGCCCGTGTCCGCATGAGTCTTGATTGCGAACCGCAACCGCTGGTGCAGCTCAAGGCGGAACAGCAAGCGCTGCTGCTTGAGCGCCATGCACTCGAAGAAGATGCCCAGCTCAGCGGCACTCTGGCAACAGAGCGCCTGACGGCCATCAGCACCCGCGAGCTCGAGTTGCAGGATCAACTCCTCCAGCAGCAAGAGCAATACCAGCAGGAGCTCGCGCTGACCCGTGAACTGCTGGAAGCTCGAAGCAGCGCACCGCAGGCGTGCACAGGTCTGCAAGAGCAACTGGAAGCCCTCCAGGGCGACCACCCACTGTTATCACTGGACGTCGACGCCCGCTGCGTCGCCGAAGTGATCGCCGACTGGACCGGTGTCCCCTTGGGCAGCCTGCTCAAGGACGAACAGACCAACCTGCTCGAACTCGAACAACAGCTTGGCCAACGGGTCATTGGCCAGGACAGCGCCCTGACCGACATGGCGCAACGACTGCGTGCTGCCAAGACCGGCCTCACCTCCGAGAACGCACCGCTGGGCGTCTTCCTGCTGGTGGGCACCAGCGGCGTCGGCAAGACCGAAACCGCCCTGGCGCTGGCCGATTGTCTGTTCGGTGGTGAAAAGTCCCTGGTCACCATCAACCTTTCCGAGTACCAGGAAGCCCACACTGTCAGCCAGCTCAAGGGCTCTCCGCCGGGTTACGTCGGCTATGGCCAGGGCGGTGTGCTGACCGAAGCGGTCCGCCAGCGCCCCTACAGCGTGGTACTGCTCGACGAGGTAGAGAAGGCCCACCGCGACGTCCTCGATCTGTTCTACCAGGTGTTCGATCGCGGCTTCATGCGCGATGGCGAAGGGCGCGAAATCGACTTCCGCAACACCGTCATCCTGATGACCTCGAACCTGGGCAGCGATCGACTGCAGGCCTTGCTGGAAGAGCGTCCAGAGGCCACCAACAGCGACCTGCAGGAGCTGTTGCGCCCGGTATTGCGCGACCACTTCCAGCCCGCGTTGCTCGCGCGCTTCCAGACCCTGATCTACCGGCCGCTGGATGCCACCGCGTTGGGCCAGATCGTCGCCATCAAGCTCGGCCAGGTCGCCAAGCGTCTGCAGCACCACTACGGCATTACTTGCCGCATCGATGACGGCCTCAACCAGGCACTGGTCGACGCCTGCCTGCTGCCCGACAGCGGCGCCCGCAACATCGACAGCCTGCTCAACCAGCAGATCCTGCCAGTGCTCAGCCAGCAACTGCTGCAACGCCAAGCCAGCCAGCGCAGAGCCACCGCTGTCACCCTCGACTACAGCGTTGAGAACGGCATTGCCTTGGCGTTCAGCGAAGAGCCTTCGGCTCTCGAAAGCGCGGAGGTCTGACCATGCTCAACGAGATACGCACCTTCTTTGACCACAGCCGGCACACCGTCACAGTAGATGGCCAGAGCGCCTTGCTGGATGTGCTCGCGTTTTCCGGAACCGAGGCACTCAGCGAGACATTCTGCTACGCCATCGAGGTAACCAGCCCGGATCTCGACATCGCTGCCGACACCCTGCTCGGCAAGGATGCCAGCTTCAGCCTGCGTGCCGTCCCGCCCTCGATCACCATCCTCGGTTTCACACCGCCGCCCGTAGCTCCACTGCGCACACTTCATGGCGTGATTACCCGCTTCAAAAGACTCTCGGCCTCYCGAGATGAAGCACGCTATGAGCTGACCCTGGAACCGCGCCTGGCCCTTCTCGA
>NZ_LZDG02000076.1:0-472 GCF_001672555.2 Pseudomonas sp. AU11447
GTCGACTTCCTCGGCACTGCCGGCGCTCGCAAGCTGATCAACGTGGCCGACGGTACCGTGGCCGCTGACAGCAAGGAAGCCGTGAACGGTGGCCAACTGTTCAGCACCAACCAGGACGTAGCGCAGAACACCGCGGACATCGCTGGCAACACGGTGGCGATCAGCGGCCTGGATGGCCGTGTCACTGGCATCGATAGCCGCGTGACCAACGTCGAAGGCAGCGTGACCAACCTCGGCGGCCGCATGAACAACGTCGAGGGTGATATCACCAGCATCACCACCAACCTGAGCAGCGGCACCATCGGTATGGTCCAGCAGTCCGCCGCCGGTGAAAAYCTCACCGTGGGCAAGGACAGCGATGGCCTGGCCGTCGACTTCCTCGGCACTGCAGGCGCTCGCAAGCTGATCAACGTGGCTGACGGTGCCGTGGCCGCCGACAGCAAGGAGGCCGTGAATGGCGGCCAGCTGTTCA
>NZ_LZDG02000077.1:0-65401 GCF_001672555.2 Pseudomonas sp. AU11447
CAGGCGCTTGGTCAGGTCACCTTCGCCGCTGGCGATGTTGCGCAGCATGGCGGCCACACCGAGGATCGGTCGGGTCACGCCGCGGGCGGTGAGCCAGACCAGCAGCAGGCCGACGATGGCGGCGATCAGGCCGAAGATCGTCTGCCACAGCGCGCCGCTGGAGTTGCGCTCATCCAGCTGCTTCTGCAGTTCCAATGCGGGCGCCAGCAGCACCTCCTGCGGTACGTCGAGCACCACGGCCCATGGCTTGGTGGCGTCCGGGATCGGCAGCAGCGGCTCGACCACGCGCAGCTGGCCATCCTTCTCCAGCACCTGCGGGCGACCGCTGGCCTGCAGCGACAGCAGTTCGGCGGCCTGGCCGGGAATGGCCTTCTCCAGCGGCTGGCCGAGCAGCGCTTCGTCGCTGCTGTAGCCGGCGAGCAGGCCCGCCGGGCTGACGATGCTGACGCTGCCGGCACCGTCATAGAGCTCGCGGTCGCCATCAACGGCCAGTTGCTGCAAGCGGCTGAGGCTGATGTCGATGCCGATCACGGCGATGACCTTGCCCTGGTCCATCAGCGGGAAGGTCACAGTGGTCATCAGCACCTTGGTGCCCGAGGCGCTGTCGAAATACGGGTTGAGCACGCAGGCCTTGCGGGTCTGCAGCGGGCACAGCTGCCAGGTGTTGAACGGGCTTCCGTCGAGCATGGCCGAGGTGTCGGCGATCATGTCCTCGGTCACTGCCAGGCCGGTCATTTCACCGGAAGCTTTCTGCGCCCAGTAGGCACCGAAGCGGCCCTTTTCGTTGCTGCCGGCATCGGGCTGGTCATGGAAGGCGGCGTCCTGGCCATCCAGCGCATCGGGCTCGAAGACCACGTAGAGGCTGAGCAGGTTGGGGTTGCTCTTCAGGCCGTCACGCACCAGCTGATTCAGGTCCTTGCGCACGCTGGCGGCATCCGCGCCATGCCTGGTCGACTGCTCGCGCAGCTGGCTGACCTGGCGGGAGAACTGGTTGCCGAAGTGGTACACGTCGGTGAAGAAGCGCTGGATGATCTCCGCCTGCTGCTCGCTGCGTGCCTGCATCCGCGACTTGGCGGCGTCCTTGAGCATGTCCGCGTTGGCCGCCTTGATCAGCTCGGCGTCATGGTTCATCCGGAACAGCGAGAGACCGACCAGCAGGCAGACGATGCAGAGCAGGCAGAGGCCGGTCAGCAGCGTGATCTTCCACTGGATCGAGAGGCGGGACAGGGGCATGGAGTGGCGTCCTTGGGAGAGAGCGGTTCTGTGTTGTTCTATCGGCCTTTAAGGCGGCTACTTGAGCCAGGCCCTTAAATTTCAGGGCTCCTGGCGGATCAGCGCGCGGTATTGCCCCGGCGTCGACCCGGTCCATTTGCGGAAGGCCTTGTAGAAGGCGCTGGTGTCGGCGAAACCCAGTTCCTCGGCGAGGTCGGCGAAGTTGCCATCGCCGCTGTCCAGCCGGGCAATGGCGAGGTCGCGGCGCAGTTGATCCTTGAGCGCCTGGTAGGACTGCCCTTCGGCCGCCAGCTTGCGGCGCAAAGTCGAGGGCGCCATGTAGAAGTGGCTGGCGAGTGCGTCGAGGTCCGGCCAGCGCTCGAACTTCAGGCTGCGCAGGTAGGCCTTGGTACGCGCGGCGAGGCTCTGCGGGTCGCGGTAGCGCACCAGGATGTTGGCCGGCGCGCCACCCAGGAAACGCCGCAGCTCGCGCTCGTCGCGGCGCACCGGCAGCTCCAGCGCTTCGGCATTGAACAGCAGGCGCGACTGGCGGCGGGCGAAACGCAGGTTGTCGCTGAACATCACCCGGTAGTCCTCGATGAAATCCGGCTGCGGGCAGCGCAGTTCGATGGCGAGGATCGGGATGCGCCGCCCCACCAGCCAGCAGGCCAGGCCGTGCAGCATCAGCCACAGGGTGAAGTAGCAGAAGGCTCGTGGTGCGGGGCCTTCAGGCTCGTCGAGGGTGATCGAGGCGACGCCGTCCTGGCGCACCAGGCGCGGCGCGAAGTCGTCGAACACCAGCCCCATGAAGCGCAGCGCGGCTTTCAGCGCCGCCTCCAGGGTCGGCTCGCGGACCGCCGCGGCAGCCATGAAGTTGAAGCTGCCGGACTTCATGCGCCGGGCATTCATGCCGAAGAACTCGTCGTCCATCTCCTTCGCCAGGCGCAGCCAGAGCCGCGCGTAAGCCTGGCTGGAAACCCGCGCGTAAGGCTTGCCGAACAGCTCCGGGGCGATGCCGGCGGCGGCCAATAGAGGCCCGTCGTCGCGGCCGGCGCGACGAAACTCGGCCAGCGCTTCGCTGACCAGGCGGATGGAGATGGTGCCCTTCTCTACGCCCATGGCGCGCCGATGTCAGGGACGCACGCCTGGGCGCAGGAAGGTGTCGAACGTTCAGCCACGCTTGGCGCGCACCTCGTCGATGCTGATTTCGCGCATGCGGAACTTCTGGATCTTGCCGGTCACCGTCATCGGGAACTCGTCACAGAAGCGGAAGTGGCGCGGCACCTTGAAGTGGGCGATGGCGTTCTTGCAGAAGGCGCGCAGCTCGTCCTCGGCGACGCTATGGCCGGGGTGGAACTTGACCCAGGCCACCAGCTCCTCGCCGTACTTCTCGTCGGGGATGCCGATCACCTGCGCGTCGGCCACGGCGTGGTGGGTATAGAGGAACTCTTCGATCTCGCGCGGATAGATGTTCTCGCCGCCGCGAATGATCATGTCCTTGCTGCGCCCGACAATGCGCACGTTGCCCGCCTCGTCCATCTCGGCGAGGTCACCGGTGAGCATCCAGCGCGCCGGGCTGATGGCCTCGGAAGTCGCCTGCGGGTTGTTCCAGTAGCCGAGCATCACGCTGTAGCCACGGGTGCAGAGTTCGCCGATGGTGCCGCGCGGGACGATGCGGCCGTCGGCGTCGATGATCTTGCTTTCCAGGTGCGGCTGGGTGCGACCGACGGTGGTGACGCGGGTTTCCAGGTCGTCTTCCGGGCCGGTCTGCAGGGACACCGGGCTGGTCTCGGTCATGCCGTAGGCGATCTGTACCTCGGCCATGTGCATTTCGTCGATCACGCGACGCATGACTTCAATCGGGCAGGTGGCGCCGGCCATGATGCCGGTGCGCAGGCTGGAGAGGTCGAAGTCGTGGCGGGTCGGGTGATCCAGTTCGGCAATGAACATGGTCGGCACGCCGTACAGCGCGGTGGCCTTCTCTTCTGCCACCGCCGCCAGGGTTGCCTCGGGCTCGAAGCTGGGCGCGGGGTAGATCATGGTGGAGCCGTGGGTCAGGCAGCCGAGGTTGCCCATCACCATGCCGAAGCAGTGGTACAGCGGCACCGGGATCACCAGGCGATCGTGCTCGGTGAGGCCGAGGCTGTCGCCGACCATCAGGCCGTTGTTGAGGATGTTGTAGTGGCTGAGCGTGGCGCCCTTGGGGAAACCGGTGGTGCCAGAGGTGTACTGGATGTTGATTGGCTCGTCGAACTGCAGCAGCGCCTGGCGCTCGGCCAGCTCGGCGGCGGACGTGCCACGGCCCAGCGGCTCCAGCTGGCTCCAGCGCAGGAAGCCGGACGGCGCCGTATCGGACAGGCTGATCACCCCGCGCAGCTCCGGCAGGCGGTCGCTGGACAGCTCGCCCGGTCGCCCCTGCCCCAGCTCGGGCAGCAGGTCGGCAAGCATGCCGTGGTAATCGGAGGTCTTGAACGCATCGGCGCACACCAGCCAGCGGCAGCCGGACTGCTTGAGCGCGTATTCGAGTTCGCTCACCCGGTAGGCCGGGTTGATGTTGACCAGCACCGCGCCGACCTTGGCGCTGGCGAACTGGGTGACACACCATTGCGCGCAGTTGGGCGCCCAGATACCCAGTCGGTCGCCGGGACGCAGGCCGAGGGCAAGGAAAGCGCGGGCGATGCCATTGACCACCTCGGCCAGCTCGGCCCAGGTGTAGCGCAGGTTCTGGTGACGCACGACCAGAGCCTCGCGTGCCGCGAAACGCTCTACCGTGGCGTCGAAGGCCGCGCCAACGGTCATGGCCAGCAGGGGTTTGTCCTGGGGGCCGCGGGTGTAACTCAGGTGGTTCATGGCTTTCCCTTGTTGTGCTTGTTCTGGGATCAACGCTGAACGATCGGCTCTGGCAGCGGTGCCAAAGCACCGAGAGCCAACCTACCCCGCCGGACTGACTGACCGGTCGCGGGCGACGGAGAATGTTTACGTTAACGTAAAGGTAAACGCAACCCCGACCATCGGCAGAACGATGTTGGCGGGCGCCTCCGCATCATTCAGGATAGCTACTCACAAAGCGTGCCATTCGGCCTGAAAGCCAGAGGTGGCGAGGCTTTGAGAAGAGTTTCGGACGTTGGCCTGCCAACCGCTGCGGTTGCATTTCGCAACAGCTCGGCCTGGTAGATAAGCTACGGCCGCCAGTACCAGTCGTGGCCTTGCCTGGACGATGTCGGCACGTCTCAGGCTGTCGCAAACTGAGACGCCCTGCGCCAGGTGCGCTAGCGCAGGCCTTGCAGTAGAATTCGACGAAAATGCCTACATGGATGTAGACAAATTCCCACTCAACGCTTGCGAATCACATCCATGACTACTCGTCGTTCGATACTGAGCCTGCTGTTTGCCTGCGCCGCTGTTGTCTGTACATCGAACTCCTTTGCTGCCACCCCCAAGGCGGCCTCCCCCAAAGAACTCGTCCTCGCCTCCGGCAGTGCGCTGGTGGTCGACCTGGAGAACGGCAAGACCCTCTACTCCAGCAATCCGAACCTGGTGGTGCCCATCGCCTCGGTGACCAAGCTGATGACCGCGATGGTCACCCTGGACGCCAAGCTGCCGATGAACGAGCTGATCCCCGTGGACATCTCCGAGACTGCCGAGATGAAGGGCGTGTTCTCCCGCGTCCACCTGGGCAGCATGATCAGCCGCCAGAACATGTTGCTGCTGGCGCTGATGTCCTCGGAAAACCGCGCCGCCGCCAGCCTCGCCCACAACTACCCGGGCGGTTCCAGGGCCTTCGTCGCGGCCATGAACGCCAAGGCGAAATCCCTCGGCATGACCAGCACTCATTATGTCGAGCCCACCGGCCTGTCGATCCACAACGTTTCCGACGCCAATGACCTGATCCGCCTGGCCAAGGCTGCCTACACCTACCCGCAGATCCGCCAGTTGAGCACCACGGCGACCAGCGATGCGCGCTTCAGCAAGCCCAGCTATTCGCTGAGCTTCTTCAACACCAACCCGCTGGTGCGCAACGGCAAGTGGGACATCCGCCTGACCAAGACCGGCTTCACCAACGACGCCGGCCACTGCCTGGTGATGGTTACCATGATGAACGGCCGCCCGGTCGCCCTGGCCCTGCTCGATGCCTTCGGCAAACGCACCCACGTGGCCGACGCCGGTCGCATCCGCCGCTGGGTCGAAACCGGTGTCGCTTCGCCGGTGCCCGCCGTCGCCCTGCAATACAAGGCTCAGCGCAGCCAGGCACGCGCGGCCAGCATGACCGCCACCGCCGAGTAATGCCCTCCGCGCTGGCGGAGTCCGCTCCACCAGCGCCCTCTCCTTCCCCCTTTTCCTGTCGTTTCAGCCCTGCTGGATGGCGCTTCCGTCACTTATATGCCGATCATCATTCAATGCTAGTATGATGACCGTAATATTTAATCGAAGTGCTGGAGCCCGCGATGACCGAACTGACACTGACCCGTGAACAGAAGATTGCCGCCTGGGAAGCGGCGGCCGCGCAAATGCGCCAGCGCCTGGCCGAGCCCGGCGTGATTGCCCTGCAGGAACTGCGCGGCAAGACGCCCCAGGAATTCTTCGACGGCATCGGCGCAGGCGAATTGCCCGCCCCGCCGATCAACGCGCTGATCGGCTTCGTCCCGCTGGAATGGAGCCAGGGCCGCTTCATCTTCCAGGGCACCCCGGACATGCGCCACTACAACCCGCTGGGCACCGTGCACGGCGGCTACGCGGCCACGCTGCTGGACTCGGCCATGGGCTGCGCGGTGCACACCATGCTCGAACCGGGCCTGGGCTACACCACCACCGACCTGCGCATCAGCTACATCCGCGCACTGACCCGCGACACCGGACCGATCCGCGCCGAGGGCACGATCGTGCATGTCGGCCGCTCCACCGCCCTGGCCGAAGGCCGTCTCTACGACGTGGACGGCAAGCTCTACGCCACCGGTTCCACTACCTGCCTGATCCTCGGGCGCTGACAGCTGTTCAGGAGACCGACCATGACTTCCGTAGTGATCGCGGGTTATGCCCGCTCCCCGTTCCACTTCGCCAAAAAGGGCGCGCTGATCGACGTACGCCCGGACGACCTGGCCGCGCAGACCGTCAAGGCACTGGTACAGCGCAGCGGCCTGGATGCCAGCCTGATCGAGGACCTGATCATGGGCTGCTCCTACCCCGAGGCCGAACAGGGCATGAACATCGCGCGCATCACCAGCTTCCTCGCCGGACTGCCGGAAACGGTGGCGGGCGCCACGGTGAACCGTTTCTGTGGCTCCTCGATGACCTCCATTCATTTTGCCGCCGGGCAGATCCAACTCGGCGCCGGCGATGCGTTCATCTGCGCCGGCGTGGAATCCATGACCCGCGTACCCATGGGTGGCTTCAACCTGTCGCCCAACCCACGACTGCTGGCCGAATTCCCGCAGGCCTACATGCCCATGGGGCAGACAGCGGAAATCGTCGCCGAGCGCTTCGGCATTTCCCGCGTCGACCAGGAAGCCATGGCGGTGGACTCCCACGCCAAGGCAGCCCGTGCCCGTGAACAAGGGCTGCTGGCGGCGGAAATCGTGCCTATCGACACGCCAAACGGCGTGGTCAACGAGGATGGCTGCATCCGCCCCGGCACCAACCTGGAGGCGCTGGCGCAGCTCAAACCAGCATTCGGCGGCAGCGTCACCGCGGGTACCGCCTCACCCCTCACCGATGGCGCAGCGGCCGTGCTGGTGTGCAGCGAAGACTTTGCCCGTGCCCATGGGCTGGACATCCTGGCGCGGGTGAAAGCCGTCGCCGTGGTTGGCTGCCCGCCGGAAATCATGGGCATGGGCCCGCTCTATGCCACCCGCAAGCTGCTCGACCGTGCGGGTCTGCGCATGGCCGACATCGACCTGGTGGAGATCAACGAAGCCTTCTCCAGCCAGGCACTGGCCTGCCTGCGCGGGCTTGAGCTGGATATCGACCGCGTCAACCTCCACGGCGGCGCCCTGGCCATCGGTCACCCGCTGGGAGCAACCGGCGCGCGCATCACCGGCAAGGCGGCGGCGCTGCTGAAGGAAACCGGCGGGCGCTATGCCATTGCCACCCAGTGCATTGGTGGCGGGCAAGGTGTGGCAACGTTGCTGGAAGCTGTTCGCTGACGGTTACCGAGCGCTTTTGACGTTTGTGGGAGCGAGGGGGACGCCTAGTCCTCGCTCCTGCAACTCCATCCACACCTCTGCCCTGAATCACCTCCCCTCGCCCACCCTGCGTTAGAATGTCACCCAGCATTCCATGCACCGCAGGAGACACCCGGTCATGCGTTACTCCGAAGACCACAAGGCCCAGACCCGCGAACGCATCATCAACGAGGCGGCGCAGCGCTTCCGCAGCGAAGGCGTCGACGCCACCGGCCTGCAGACGCTGATGAAGGCGCTGGGCCTGACCCACGGCGGCTTTTACGCGCACTTCAAGTCCAAGGACGAGCTGGTGGAAATCGCCCTGCAGCAGGCCGCCGAGCAACTGCGCCCGGTGGTCGACCAGCAGTTCGCCAAGGACGACCCACTGCCCGGCTTCATCGACCAGTACCTCTCCACCGGCCATCGCAACACGCCGGGCAAGGGCTGCCCGTTGCCGACCATCTCTGCCGAACTGGGCGCCCGAGGGCATGCCAGCGCCACCACGGACGCCATCGTCCAGGCGCGCATCAAAGCCATCGAGCAGGCGCTGCCAACCGAGCATGCCGAGGACGAAAGCGTCGCCCTGCTCGCCACGCTGATTGGCGCGCTGGTGCTGTCGCGCAGCGTGGCGGATACCGAGCTGGCCGAGCGCATCCTGGACAGCACCCGCCGGCACCTGAAGCGGGAGATTGGCGCGGCGGAGTGAATCTCCCACAGCAGGTGCGAATGGCGCTTTTGTAGGGTACATAACGCGCCAGAGTTATCCGCCGTTAAAGGGCCGGCGGATAACCTGTTCCAGGTTATTCGCCCTACGCCCCTGCGCCCCACCCTTCCTACGTGTGACAGCTTTGCGCCGGGGAATCAGGCACCTGTAGGAGCGAGCTATCCCGCGCGCATAAAAAAGCCCCGGCGCAAGGCCGGGGCAAGCTTTTCGCCACTCAGTTACTCGGTTAGCCCACTGCAACTCCGTAGCGCTGCGCTGGCACGCTGCGCGAGAGGTTCGGCGTCAATTTCAGGCGCGCAGCGGTGAAGGCGTCGAACTCGCCGGCATCCGGCAGCGCCGGCAGGGTTACTACTTCGCCCTGGGCCAGGCCGGCCAGCGCGGCGTCGACCATGTGGTTCACGTCCATCAGCATTTCCGCCGGCAGTGCGGAGATATCGGTGCCGGCGCGGTCCCAGATTTCAGTGCGGGTGGCGCCCGGCAGCACGGCCTGGATGCGCAGGCCCTGCGGCGCCAGTTCCTGCTGCATGGATTGGCTCAGGTTGAGCACGAAGGCCTTGGTGGCGCTGTAGCTGCCGTTGAACAGCTCCGGCGCCAGGGCCAGCACCGAGGCCACGTTGATGATGGTGCCGCGCCCGCGCCCGGCGAAGGCCTTGGCGGCAGCGCCGGCCAGACGCGCGGTGGCGGTGACGTTCAGCTCGATCATGCTTTCCAGGCGGTCCAGGTCAGTCTCCAGCAGGGTGCCGTTGATCGCCACGCCGGCATTGTTCAGCAGCAGGCTGATGCTGCTGTCTTCGGCCAGGCGCGCTTCGACGCGGGCACGATCCTCGCGACGGGTGAGGTCGGCCTTGAGCACATCCACGGAAACGCCGTACTCCTCGCCCAGCCGTGCGGCCAGGGCTTCCAGGCGTTGCTGGTCGCGGGCCACCAGCAGCAGGTCGTAGCCCTGGGCGGCGAAGCGCTGGGCGTAGGTGGCGCCGATGCCGGAGGAAGCACCGGTGATCAGTGCGCGGCCCAGTTCGGATTTGGCATTCATGGTTCTGTCTCCAGTGAGGCGGTTGCCCCGCATGCAAGGTGGGTAGGGCCGATTGGCCGTCTGGAATGTCCGACCTGATTCAGATTATGGCCGTCATCTGAATGCGAATATTATGCTCATAATATTAACTGTCAAGGTCCATTCCCTGAGGGTGACGAGTGGTAACCGGCGTGTCGGCAGACCGCACCGCACGGGCCATGAAGGCCGTTGGGCGGTTTAGATTGCCCATTCTAGAGCGCTCGCGAGAACCTCTCGGGCGTCTCCACACAAGAACAAGCCGGGAGCCACACCTGCACCTTTCTGCCTGTCTCAACACCGGCGTTGCCGGAGGAGGACACATGCGATTGCGCTGCTTTTTCCTGGGCTGTGTTTGGGATGAAGGGAATCTGACCGAGGTCGGCCATGTGCCGATGCTGTGCCAGCGCTGTGCGCGCTGCGGGGCGCAGCGGTACCTGAGGCCCGCTCCGGAAATCTGAGCCGGGATTGCGGGCCGGAAACGAAACTGCCCGGAGCACGCAAGTGCTCCGGGCAGTCCGGTACAGCGAAGGTGAATCAGTTGGCCACGAAGGCCTGGCTGGTGGTGATCGCCATGTCGCCGCCGGGCAGCTTCAGATCGCCAATGCGCTCCAGGCTGTCGGCATCGTAGATCGCCACGTCGTTCAGGGTGCCGGTCAGGTACAGCTTGTTGCCGGCCTTGTTGGTCGACAGGCAGTAGTAGGAGTGGTCCAGGTTCGCCGCCTTGACCAGCTTCTGCTCCTTGATGTCGTACTTGGCCAGGCGGTTCAGCACGCCGTAGATGACGTTGCGGTCCTTGGCCGAGCGAATACCGCTGAAGTACACCTCGGTGACCGGGCCGAAATCGACCGTCTCGGTCTTGCCGGTGGCCAGGTCGATGTTGAAGAAGCCGTAGAGGAAATCGGCCGTGGCCATGTCCTGCTTGGCATCCTTGAACTTCGCCGTGGTGTAGAGCAGCGAGAAGTCACGCGGGTAGGTCTGCTGGTTCCACACGTAGAGCACATCTGGCGGCGCGTAGTTGGGGCGCTTCCAGTTGCGACTGGGGATGATCACGTCGAACTTGCCGGTCTTCACGTCCACCTTGTAGATGTCCGGGCCCGCCACGTAGAGGGTGCCGTCGTCGCCGCTCTGCATGATGGTCAGCTGGCGCGGCGCCGGGAAGGTGCGCACCGGCTTGGCGCCCATGCCGTCGGCCACCGAGTAGACCTGCAGGCGCGGCTGCTGCACCTCGTAGTGTTCGGAGAGGATCAGCGTCGGGTTGGCGATGGCGTAGATCTCCTTGCCGTCGTGGCTGACGGTCATGGAGAACATCGCCCGCGCGTTCTCGCCCGGCTTCTGCGCGATGGTGGCGTGGAACACCGGTTTGCAGTCATCAAGCTGGATGCCGTAGATGTCCGCGTAGTGGTTGCTGAGGATGTAGGCGACCTTGCGATCCGGCGACAGCTGGGTCATGCCTGGGCCATAGGCGCCGGGGATCGTGCAGGTCTTGTAGAGCTTGTCGGTCTGCATGTCGATGACGTGCAGGTTGTTCGGGTAGTTGGTGCTGATCAGGTACTCGTGGCCACTTTCCAGCGCTTTGCCGGTGTCGGCGCCGGCATCGGCGGCGACGGCTTGCAGCGCGCAGGCCAGCGAGAGGCCGCCGAGCGCGGCGGCGAATGCTTTTCTGGACATGCAGGTTTTCCTCTTGTTCTTCTGGTCCATGCTCTTTGGGCCGATATTCGTCAGTCCGGTCATTTGTCGTCCGGGAATACGGTGCCGAGGTTGCGCCAGTTCTCGGCCGAGGCCTGGGCATCCTTGTTCCAGTCGGGGTAGGTGCTCATCATGTCCGGCACCTGGGCCGGCCACCAGCAGGGGTCGGAGCAGCCGTAGAGGTCCGCTTCCATCGGCTGGCAGAGCGAGGACACGCCGCCGAACACGTCGACTTCCCAGCCCGGGTCGGTGGTGGCCGCGCAGCCGGCCACGGAGTTCATTGCCACCACGTCCTCGATGCGATCCTCGGCGGCGGCCTGTTCGAGCTTCTGTGCTTTGGTGTTGATCGCTTTCAGATGTTTCATGTCAGTGCGCCTTCCGCGGAGTGATGTGGCGGTCGATGAAGCTGGGGTTGGAAGCCATGATCCGGCTGTAGACCTCGATGCCGAAATCGACCCAGTCCCTCATCAGTTCGCAGTAGTGGTAGGTGGGGTGCGCCGGGTCGCCGTAGCGCGCATAGCTCTCGTGGTAGCAGCCGCCGGAGCAGAGGTTGCGGATGTGGCAGCTGGCGCAGCCGGTGTCGGTACGGTCCAGGCGCTGCGAGAGGAACTCGTTCAGCTCGGCCTGCTTCACCCCTTCATGCACGTTGCCGAAGGTCGGCAGCGAGGAGCCGGTGAAGCGGTGGCACAGGTTCAGCTCGCCCTTGTGGTCCACCGCCAGCATCTTCAGCCCGGCGCCGCACGGCAGGGCCTTCTTCTGCCCTTCGTGGATGTCAGTGATCAGCTGGTGCAGGTTGGAAAAGCCAATGTTGCGCCCTTGCAGCGCCTCATCCAGGTAGCGCCGGCCGAGGGCCTTCATGCCGGCGAAGACCGCTTTCAGCTCGTCCCCAGTGAGGTTGTAGCTGCTGATGTCGCCCGAGGTGACCGGGGCGAAGCCGACTTCGGCAAAACCCATCTCGTTGAACAAGTGGTTCCAGATGGTCTCGACATCGGTGACGCCAGTGGTCAGCGTCACCCGCGCGCCGACCGGCCGCGCGGTGTAGCGCGACAGCAGCATGTCGGCCTTGCGCCGCACCACGTCATAGGTGCCCTGCCCGCCCACGGTGATGCGGTTGCGGTCGTGCACCGTCTTCGGCCCGTCGATGCTGATGGACAGCCCGAAGCGATGGGCGTTGAGCCAGTCGACGATTTCCTCGGTGAGCAGCGTGGCATTGGTGGTCATGACGAAGTCCACCGTCTTGCCCAGCTCGCCGAAACGGCGCTCGCAATACGCGACCATGTGCTCGATCAGCGGGCGGTTGGACAGCGGTTCGCCGCCGAAGAACACCACGGTGTAGCGCTGCTCGTCGGGGGACTCCTGGATCAGCATTTCCACCGAGGCCTCGGCGGTTTCCGCACCCATCTTCTTGCCGGCGGAGGGCTTGTCCAGGTCTTCCTTGTAGCAGTAGGTGCAGCTCAGGTTGCAGCCGGTATTGACGTTCAGCACCACGGTGTTGAGCGCGGTGCGGTCAACCTTCTTGATGCCGATTTCAGGGGTCAGCGGCGAGCCGTCGCTGACCAGTTCCAGCGCGATCAGCTCGCGCAGGGTCTCGTCGATTTCCTCGGCGCCGAAGCGCCCGCTAAGACGTTGGGTCAGCTCGTCCGGCGAGCAGGCATGCCCGCGCAGCGCGTCGATGATCCCGCCGGTTAGCGCGTCGCTGGCGAACAGCGAGGAGCTGGGGATATGGAACAACAGGCGGTCGGCGTCGACCTGCACTTCGTGCAGGTTGCGTTCGACCAGATTCAAGATGGCGCCCATGGCGACCTCCCGGAACTCTTGGAATGTGCCCGCCCGAAGGCGGGACTCACGCGTTCAGTTCATCCGAGCCCGAGGTTTACGGGATCGGCGGGTTGTTCCAACGCTGCACGGTGACGATCATGTGCCCTTCGCCCTTGTGCGACTGGCCGGCGTCGTCCACTGCGGCAATCACCTTCAGGTTGCCGGCGTTGTTGGTCATCATCTTGCGCGCCGGGTTCGGGCCGGCGTCGCCCGGCGTGAAGATGCCGTTGTCGGCGTCCATCACCCCGGCGAACTTCACGTCCTGGTCTTCCTTGGCGCGGTCGTCGAACGGCTCCACCGACCACTGCGCGGGGAACACGCCGATGCGGAACGGTTTGCCGTCGGCACCCTTGCCCCAGGCCTCGGCGTCGAAGCTGCCCTGGACCTTGGGCGTCGAGCCGCCATTGCCGCCGATGCGGGAGATGGAGAACTCCGGCACCACCTTCACTTCGGCGATGTCCTTGTACACCGCGAGGCTGCCGCCCTTGGCGCTGCCCACGGCAACATCGCGCTCGCCGACGGCAGCGGAGTCGGCAGCCTTGACCTTGACGATCACGCGTTCGGGAGTCTCGGAAACCACCGACACCACCTCGACGCCCGGGCCGAACGACGGCTTGCCTTTCAGGCCGCTGCCGATGACGCTGACTTCAGTCTCGGCGCCCGCCTTCAGGTAGGCCGGCTGCACGCCCAGCACGCGGCTGGTGCCGTTCTGCGCGGCGACGAAGTCCAGGCCGCGCTCGTCGTGGGCCTTGTCGAACATGCGGCCCTGCATCTGGCCGTTCAGGGCAGCGAACACCTGGCGCATGGTGACGTCACCGACCTTCACCGCGCCGCGCCATTCGTAACCGTTGTACAGGACCGCGCTGCCATCACCGTTGAACGGCGTGCCGTCGGCGTACTGGCCTTTCACACTGACCTTGAACGCGTCGTCGCCGTCCTTGCTCACCTTCATGCTGCCAGCGACGTCGCCCTTGCCCGGCATGTGCCCGGCGAAGCTCCACTCGCCGGCCAGCGCCTCGGCCTTCGGCCGGTTCTTCTGCCAGTCGCTCCAGGCCTTGTCTTCCAGCGGGAAGCGCTTGGCCAGTTCCGGGACCATCTCCTTCTTCGCCAGGTCGAACCAGTCGCGGTCGCGAGCCAGTGCCTGGTACTCCAGCGATGGCCAGCGACCGAGGTGGAAGTTCACCAGCTTCTCCCACTCCGCCGCCGGGCGGCGCTGCAGGGCGATGCGCGCGGCCGAGTGGCAACGGGCACACATCTGTTCGAAGTTGGTATCGAAGGTCTCGACGGTGTTCAGCCGGCGTTCCAGGGCGTAGCGCACGCCATCGGTCTCGCTCGGCGCCAGGCCCTGCTTGTCGGCGAGAAACTTGACCACCGCGCGACGCTCCTCGTCGGTGATCTTCAGGCCGTACATCACCTGCATGCGGCCGATGCTCATCAGCCAGCCTTCAGGGGTCTTGCGCTGGTGGCTGATGCGGCTGAGGGAGTTGTTGCCTTCGGGCGTGTGGCACGCCTGGCACTTGGCGTTGATGATCGCCTGGCCCTCGGGTGCGGCCTGGGCCGTCTGGTGCAGCGCAAGGGCCAGTGCGGCCAGGGTTCCGGCACCCAGATAGTGCCGAAGTCGTGTCATCTTCAAGGTCAGGCCTCCTCGGTATTCTTGTTGGTTATTGGCGCCCACCGATGGGCTAAGAACCTGCTTACGATCTGCTGCGCGTCGGCATAACTGCGTTGAAATCGATCTCGGGATGCTCATTTACGGCGAGCAACTTCCGCTCCCTTAACCGATTTCGCCTTGTTCTGCTCTAGCTCGCAAGATCGCAAGCAGGTTCCAAGAGCGAGCTCTTGAAAGCGGTTTTGCAGGTTGTGTGCCACTCCTTTGCAAACCCCGCCGAATCAGGCTTCCGGCGGCACTTGCCGGCACACCCGGCAGGTGGCAGCGGGGTTGCGACGTCACATTTCGCGATTGCTGTCTAACTCTGAGACAGGGCCTGTGAGACACCCTGCGAAGCAGTATGGTCCTGCCTGCGCAAAGTGCCGCCCGCCGGCAGCATCAGGGCGCCGAACAGCATGGTGAGCAGGCCGATCCAGACCAGCGAGAGGAACGGGAAGCGACGGACCACCACGACGCTCTCGATGTCGTCGCCGGGTTGCTTGAGCAGCCTTGCGGAAGCCGGCACCCAGATCTGCAGGTCGCCACTCCAGCCACGGACGATGAAGGGATGCAGCACGTAGCCGCGGTCCGAGGCGAAGCGCGCGTAGTGGTAGTCGAGGATTTCGCAGAGCTGGCGAACCGGGCCCTGGTAGGCCGGCGGGTTGCCGCGGCTGTCCTGGAACAGCGCGTGGCCAGCCAATGTGCGCTCGCCGTCGCGCAGCTCGACCTTGGCCACCGCGTGGTAACCGGAGAAATCCGGGCGGCTGGAATCCGGCGAGACGCGCATCTGCATGCCGCCGATCACCGCGTGCCACTGCTCGAAGGACGTGCCCGGCGGGATGCTGATCTGCTGGTAGCTGTTCAGCGCGGTGGCGGCCAGCCCGCCCACCAGCGCAATCACCGCGCCGCCGTGCACCAGCGCCAGCCCGCCGCTGTAGCGCAGATTGCCCAGGCGCCGACTGCGCCACAGGCTCTGCACGCCCCACAGCAGGCAACTGCCCATCAGAAAGGCGCCCCCCAGCAGCGCAGCGTCCAGCCAAGGCAGCACCTGCACGATATTCTGCGAAAGCATGCCGTCGCCGTTGTAGCCGCCGCTCAGCCAACCGCCGCGCCAGCCGGTCCAGAGCATCAGGGCGGCCATCAGGGCGGTTGCCAGCAGCGCCAGCCGAGGTCGCCCGCAACGGCGCAGGAAGCTGTAGCCGCCCATCAGGCCGAGGGCCGCCAGCAGCGGCACCACCCAGTGGGCCAGGCCGTAGCCGTTGACGTCCCACTGGTCGAAGGCACGGCGCAGGCTGTCCATCTCGGCGGTAGTGGCCCAGGCAGTGAGAGTCTCGAAGAAGGGTTTCAGCTCGCTCGGCCGCTCCATTCCCAGCCATTCGTAGAGGTGCGCCTGGAGCAGCGCGCCGAGGGCCAGCAGGCCGGTCCCAGCGAACAGGTAGATGGCCACGTCCAGCGTCCAGTCCGAGGCTCCGCGCCGCCGCCCTGCCCCCTTGCGCGTCCGCCATCCGGCCAGCAGATGGAAGGTCGCAAGGACCAGCAGGATTGTCGCCAACGCCAGGTGGCTGAGCCAGGACGTGGTGCCGATGTAGCGGTGCGAGCTGGCCAGCACCGTGCTGCGGGTCACCGCCATGGCACCGCAGGCCATGGCCGCCGCCAGCAGGCTGAGCGCCGGCAACAGCCGTGCGTAGGAGCCGTCCGCGCGCCAGCGGCGGGCACCGTGAAGCACCGCGCCGAGCAGCGCCCAGATGATGAAGGCCGAGGTCTGCACCGGGTCCCAGTGCCACAGCTGGCCGTAGGTGAAATCCTCCATGGCCCAGGCCATGCCGACGCCGATACCGGCACTGAGGATCAGCCAGGCACGACGGCTGTAGCGCGGCATCACCCAGGCGTAGGCGTGCCCGCCTCGCCCCAGCGCTTCGAGCGCGGCGCCAGCGGGCGCCAGCACCCAGGCGTAGGCGCAGAGAATCAGCGGCGCATGCAACGACATCCAGAACGTCTGCAGGTGCGCGTTCATGCCCTGGCTCGGCTGCGCCGCCAACCAGTCAGCCGGCGTCGCACTGAACGGTCCGAGCCAGGCGGCGGTGGCGGCATACCAGGCAGCGATCAGCGCCATGCCGCGCCCCGCCCAACCGGGCAGCGCGGCGCTTTTCAGGGCGATCGCCATGCAGAAGGTCGCCAGCAGCAACACCGTGCCTTCGTCGCCACCCCAGAGGTTGGAAAACTTCAGGTAGGCCGGCAGCGCCGCGCTGCTGTAGAGCCACGCATAACGCAGCTGGAAGTGATCGGCCACCAGGTGCAACGCCAGCGCCAGGCAGGCGCCACAGAGCGCACCGACGGCAATCGGCCAAGCCAGCCCTCGCCATTCATGGCGGATGGCGCCCAGGGCAATCAGACCCGCCAGCGCCCAGAGCAAAGCGTTGCCCACGCCGGGCAGCAACCACAGCAAAAGGCAGGTCAACGCGGCGGCCAGCGGCCCCGCCATCCACGGCAACGACAGATGCATCCTCTTCAAGCCAGGCCTCCTTGTGCAGCGCCGACGCGGCGCTTGGCGAAACCCAGCGCTCTTCACGTTGCGTGCCAGGGGGAAAAACCCTTGTGAAACAGCAGGCTGCGTTCACGCAGTGGGCAATGCGGCATGGCAGATCGCGACAGCTGTAGCAGCCTGAGACAGCTCCACCCGTTATAGACGATGGTCTAACGGCAGAAAGCCATCATCGAATACCGTCCCCGAAAAAGGCGCCAGCCAGACACGTCACCTCCCACCGCTTGTCCAGAACAGGTGCCAATCCGCGCCAGCCGGGGCTTTGCCGGTGATGGCCAGTGGATATCCGCGGCAGGCCGATTATGCTTCTCATTGACCTTGCGACGTGCCGCAGGGCTGCCTGTATTCAAGCTTCGCGCATTCCGTACGACCTGACATCAGCCCTGGGCTCGAGTGCGGTAACGGTATTGAGGGACTCCGGCCCAACACAACAACAAGACGGAGACGAACATGGCACAGACATACAGCCCGTCCGCGGGCAACGCGCCTTCCACCGGAGTGACGAAGGAGGAGCGCAAGGTCATCTTTGCCTCCTCCCTGGGCACCGTTTTCGAGTGGTACGACTTCTACCTCTACGGCTCCCTGGCGGCGATCATCGCCAAGCACTTCTTCGCCGGGGTCAACGAAACCACCGCCTTCATCTTCGCCCTGCTGGCCTTTGCCGCCGGCTTCGCGGTGCGGCCCTTCGGCGCCATCGTGTTCGGCCGCCTGGGCGACATGATCGGGCGCAAGCACACCTTCCTCATCACCATCGTCATCATGGGCGTGTCCACCGCCGTGGTCGGCCTGCTACCGGCCTACTCCACCATCGGCGTCGCTGCGCCGATCATCCTCATCACCCTGCGCCTGCTGCAGGGCCTGGCGCTGGGCGGCGAGTACGGCGGCGCGGCGACCTACGTCGCCGAGCACGCGCCCAAGGGCAAGCGGGGCTTCTTCACCTCGTGGATCCAGACCACCGCGACCCTCGGCCTGTTCCTCTCGCTGCTGGTGATCATGGCCTGCCGCACCGTGCTCGGCACCGAGGCGTTCGAAGCCTGGGGCTGGCGGATTCCGTTCCTGCTGTCGATCCTGCTGCTGATCATCTCGGTGTACATCCGCCTGCAACTCGCCGAGTCGCCGGTGTTCATGAAGATGAAGGAAGAAGGCAAGGCCTCCAAGGCGCCGCTGACCGAGTCCTTCGCTCGCTGGGAGAACCTCAAGGTGGTGATCATGTCGCTGCTCGGCGGCACCGCCGGGCAGGCCGTGGTCTGGTACACCGGGCAGTTCTACGCGCTGTTCTTCCTGCTGCAGACACTGAAGATCGACCCGCAGACCGCCAACCTGCTGATCGCCGGCTCGCTGCTGCTGGGCACGCCGTTCTTCGTGTTCTTCGGCAGCCTGTCCGATCGCATCGGCCGCAAGAAGATCATCATGACCGGCTGCATCCTCGCGGCGCTGACCTACTTCCCGATCTTCCACGGGCTGACCCAGTTCGGTAACCCGGACGTGTTCGCCGCCCAGGAGAAGAACCCGGTGACGGTGGTCGCCGACCCGAATGCCTGCGCCTTCCAGTTCGACCCGGTGGGCAAGGCCAAATTCGTCAGCTCCTGCGACATGGCCAAGAGCCTGCTGGCGAAGCGGGCGATTCCCTACGAGAACATCAAGGCTGAAAGCGGTGCGGTGGCCCAGGTGCACATCGGCGACAAGATCATCGCCAGCTTCGAAGGCGCCGGCATGCCCGCGGCGGACTTCAAGGTGCAGTCCGAAGTCTTCACCGCGCAACTGGCCGCCTCGCTGAAGGAAGCCGGCTACCCGGAGAAGGCCGACCCGGCGAAGATCAACCACCTGATGATGCTGGTGCTGCTGACCGTCCTGGTGATCTACGTGACCATGGTCTACGGCCCCATCGCCGCGTGGCTGGTGGAGCTGTTCCCGACGCGCATCCGCTACACCTCCATGTCGCTGCCCTACCACATCGGCAACGGCTGGTTCGGCGGCTTCCTGCCCACCGTCGCCTTCGCCATGGTGGCGGCCACCGGGGACATCTACTACGGGCTCTGGTACCCCATTGTCATTGCGGTGATGACGGCGATCCTCGGCATCTTCTTCCTGCCGGAAACCAAGGACCGGGATATCACGAACTGATGGGTCGGGCTACGCTGCAGCGCCCCTCTCCCTGAAGGAGAGGGGACTGGTTCGGCGCGAGTTGACTCTACACCTTCAGCCGGCAACACCATCACAGGAGCACGCCAGCGCGCACTCCCACTCGGACACTCCCTCTCCCTTCAGGGAGAGGGTTGGGGAGAGGGAGCGTCCAGCACCGAGATTCCATCCGCAAACCAGCCGGCACCGTCTCAGTTGCTGTCGCAATGTGCGACAGCAACCCTTCTTAACCGTCGCTAAAAAATCAATTAACTCGTTTAATTTCAATAAGTTAAATTGAAATAACAGCCTTGGCACAGCCGTTGCGATGTCCCGCCTCAACGTTCCTGGAACAGACAACAAGAGGCCACCGCAATGCTCGCTTCCCTGCCCATCAAGCCCGAATCCCGCGCCTTCCTGCAGCGCGCCCCGAAGATGCTCATCGGTGCCGACTGGACCTCCGCCAGCGACGGCGCCCTGATGGACCTGCGCAACCCGGCCACCGGCGAAGTGCTCTGCCAGGTGCCAGCCGGCACTCCCGATGACGTCGACCGCGCCGTGCGTGCCGCGCGCCAGGCCTTCGACGATTCCGCCTGGACCCGCACCCGCCCTCGCGAGCGGCAGAACCTGCTGTGGAAGCTCGCCGACCTGATGGAGCGCGACGCCGACCTGCTGGCCGAACTCGAGTGCCTGAACAACGGCAAGAGCGCCGCCGTCGCCCGCGTGATGGACGTGCAACTGGCCATCGACTTCCTGCGCTACATGGCCGGCTACGCCACCAAGATCGAAGGCAGCACCGTCGACGTATCCATGCCGCTGATGCCCGACGGCGATTTCCACGGTTACATCCGCCGCGAAGCCGTCGGCGTGGTCGGCGCCATCGTCGCCTGGAACTTCCCGCTGCTGCTGGCCTGCTGGAAGCTCGGCCCGGCGCTGGCCACCGGCTGTTCGGTGGTGCTCAAGCCTGCCGACGAGACGCCGCTGTCCGCGCTGAAACTTGCCGAACTCGTCCTCGAAGCGGGCTACCCGGCCGGCGTGTTCAACGTCGTCACCGGCACCGGCATCACCGCGGGCGCCGCCCTCTCCCACCACCCGCTGGTGGACAAGCTGACCTTTACCGGCTCCACGCCGGTGGGCAAGCAGATCGGCAAGGCGGCCATGGACAACATGACCCGCGTGACCCTGGAGCTGGGCGGCAAGTCGCCGACCATCGTCATGGCCGACGCCGACCTGGCCACCGCTGCGGCCGGCGCCGCCCAGGCGATCTTCTTCAACCAGGGCCAGGTCTGCTGCGCCGGCTCGCGCCTGTATGTGCAACGCAAGCACTTCGACAACGTGGTGGCCGACATCGCCGGCATCGCCAATGGCATGAAGCTGGGCAACGGGCTCGACCCGAGCATCGACATGGGCCCGCTGATCTCTGCCAAGCAGCAGAAGCGCGTTTTCGACTACATCGAACTGGGTCGCGACAAGGGCGCCACCATCGCCTGCGGCGGCGAGCAGTTCGGCCCCGGCTACTTCGTCAAGCCGACGGTGATCGTCGACGTCGACCAGAAGAACCCGCTGGTGCAGGAAGAGATCTTCGGCCCAGTGCTGGTCGCCATGCCCTTCGACGACATCGAAGACGCCCTGCGCCTGGCCAACGACAGCCCCTACGGCCTCGGCGCGAGCGTCTGGTCCAACGACCTGGCGGCGGTGCACCGCATGGTGCCGCGCATCAAGTCCGGCTCGGTGTGGGTCAACTGCCACAGCGCGCTGGACCCGGCGCTGCCCTTCGGTGGCTACAAGATGTCCGGCCTCGGCCGCGAAATGGGCGCCGCCGCCATCGAGCACTACACCGAGCTGAAGTCGGTGCTGATCCGCCTGTAAGCGACACGAGCCCGGCCGCGAATAACAGGCGTACTGGCGCGACTGTCTTCTCTCGGGAATTCCGCATCGCGCCGGAGGACACTGCGGACGGCGTCCGCTCCTAAGCAAGCGAAACCGTCTACCTCGTCCGCGCACCCCCTGCGCGGGCCTTGCATCCCTCGGTCGTACCCGCGACCGAGGGATTTTTTTGCGCCGATGATCGTCCTCAGTCCCAGCTAAGTTTCCCGCCGTAGCCTTCT
Organism: Pseudomonas sp. AU11447; assembly: GCF_001672555.2. Taxonomy (NCBI): domain Bacteria; kingdom Pseudomonadati; phylum Pseudomonadota; class Gammaproteobacteria; order Pseudomonadales; family Pseudomonadaceae; genus Pseudomonas; species Pseudomonas sp. AU11447. Next base: position 21,069 of record NZ_LZDG02000077.1, read on the forward strand.
CCTCACGCCGACACACGGCAGCCAAGGAGATGCACACGCCCATGAACCAGCCAACAACCGCCGCCTGGCTCAACAAAGTCCCTGAGGTCACCCTGGCCTTCTGGGTGATCAAGATCATGTCCACCACGGTGGGCGAAACCTTCGCCGACTTTCTCGCTGTCGATGCCGGGCTGGGCCAGGCCGCCACCAGCATCGGCATGGCCCTGCTGCTGGCGGCCGCGCTGTTCGGCCAGTTCCGCACACGAGCCTATACGCCCTGGATCTACTGGCTCAGCGTGGTGCTGGTGAGCATCGTCGGCACCCAGATCACCGACCTGCTCACCGATGTCCTCGGGGTCAGCCTCTACCTCAGCACGACGGTGTTCGCGGTGCTGCTGGCGATCAACTTCGCCGCCTGGTACGCGCTGGAGCGCAACCTCTCCATCCAGCAGATCGTCACCCCGCGCCGCGAGCTGTTCTACTGGACGACCGTGCTGTGCACCTTCGCCCTCGGCACCGCGGCCGGCGACCTGGCCACCGAAGCCCTGGGTCTTGGCTTCACGGTGGGCGTGCTGGTCTTCGCCGGGCTGATCGCTGCCACCGCCATCGCCTGGAAGCTGGGCGGCAACACCGTACTGTGCTTCTGGATCGTCTACATCCTCACCCGCCCCTTCGGCGCCTCGCTGGGTGACCTGCTGACCCAGGCCAAGACCTACGGTGGCCTGGGCATGGGCGCCACCTGGACCAGCGCGCTGTTCCTCAGCGTCATCCTGATCCTGGTCGCGGTCGCCCAGTTCAGCAGCAACAGCCAGAAAAGCATCACTCAATAACCCACCCTTCGATCATCCGGGAGCTACCATGCCTCGTCTCCATTCGCTTGTCCGCAAAACTGCCGTCGCCTGTGCCATTGCCCTGATCGGCCTGGCCACGGCCTGCTCAAAATCCACCGACGCCCCGGCGTCCGCTGCCAGCAGCCAGCTCGGTGCCGGCCAGAACACCGTCTCGAAACTGGGCGATCTGTCCGAGTTCCAGAGCATTGCCCAGGATGTCACCGGCCTGGTCAACCAGGGCGACCTGGCGCTTGCCAAGCTGCGTATCAAGGACCTGGAACTGGCGTGGGACGGCGCCGAAGCCGGCCTCAAGCCGCGGGCTGCCGCCGACTGGCACGTCCTCGACGATGCCATCGACCAGTCGCTCTCGGCCTTGCGCGCCAGCAGCCCGCAACAGGCCAACTGCAAGGCAGCGATGGATGGGCTGCTGAAAACCTTCAACAGATTGCAAGGCAAAGCCTGAGCAAAGCGCGCAAAAGCCATCGCGAAAAGCGCACACAGGTGCTTCAATCCCACCGCGGCCTCCTCCTCCGGGAGGCCGCGCCCGTGTACTGCGGAGAAGAACATGCGGGTACTGCTGGTCGAAGACGACACCATGATCGGCGATGCCATCCAGGCCGCGCTCAACGAAGCGGGCTATGCCACCGACTGGGTGCAGGATGGCCTGAGCGCCCTCAGCGCGCTCGCCAGCCAGCACTATGACCAGGTACTGCTCGACCTCGGCCTGCCGGGCAAGGATGGGCTCGATGTGCTGGCCAGCCTGCGTGCCCACGACAATCCGGTGCCCTTGCTGATCATTACCGCCCGCGACAGTCTCGATGACCGCCTGCGCGGGCTGGACGGCGGCGCCGACGACTATCTGCTCAAGCCCTTCGAACTGGCCGAACTGCTGGCCCGCATGCGTGCCGTGATGCGCCGCAAGGGAGGTAGTGCCAGCCCCCTGCTGAGCAATGGCGTGGTCTCGCTGGACCCGATCCACAAGCATGCCAGCACCGCCGAGCATGCCGAGGTGGCACTCTCCAACCGCGAGTTCAGCCTCCTGCAGGCGCTGCTGATCCGCCCCGGCGCCATCCTCTCGCGCAGCGAGCTGGAAGATCGCCTGTACGGCTGGGGCAACGAGGTGGAAAGCAATGCCGTCGAATTCCTGATCCACTCGCTGCGACGCAAGCTGGGCAGCCATGTCATCAAGAACGTCAGGGGAATGGGATGGATGGTTTCAAAAGGCGCCTGAACGAGTCGGTACAGCTACGCCTGTCCATCGCCTTGTCGCTGGCCATCCTGGCGGTGGCAATCGTCGCCGGCGTCTTCGCCTTCGCCTCGGCCTTCGATGAAGCGCTGGAAATCCAGGATAACAGCCTGCGCCACGTTGCCGCGCTGTTCGAGCGCCAGCACATGACGCTGCGCTACCCCGAGGAGGTCATTTCCACCAAGGGCGATGACGAGGAATCGCGCATCGTCGTCCAGTACCTGGCCGACGGCAGCAAGGCCCGTGGTGACTCCGACACCACCTTGCCGCTGCCGCTGTCGACCCACCTTGCCGATGGCCTGTCGACCCAGTCCCTGTACGGCGAGTCCTTCCGCGTGCTGGTGAAAACCACCGCCGCCGGCGAACGCATCGCCGTGGCGCAGGAAACCGGCAGCCGTGACAAGGACGCCCGCGAGAGCGCCTGGCGCAGCCTGCTTCCCCTGCTGGTACTGTTCCCGATCCTGCTGCTGGTGGTCGCCGACCTGGTGCGCAAGCTATTTCGCCCCATCGCCCGGCTGGCGGCGGAAATCGACCAGCGCGACGAGCAACAGTTGCACCCGGTGAACGAGTCGGCGCTGCCCACCGAGGTCCGGCCGTTCGTACATGCCATCAATCGCTTGCTGGGCCGCGTGGGGAACAGCCTGGAAACTCAGCGCCGCTTCGTCGCCGATGCCGCCCACGAGTTGCGCTCTCCCTTGACCGCGCTCTCGCTGCAGGCAGAACGCCTCGGCGCCGCGGACATGTCCGATGTCGCCCGCGAGCGGCTGGCGCAACTGCGCAGGGGGCTCGAGCGAAGCAAGAACCTCGTCGACCAGTTGCTGAGCCTCGCCCGCGCCCAGGCTCCCGCGACACAACCGGCCTCAGCGACTTCCGTGCACCAGGTGTATCGCAGCGTACTCGAGGACCTGCTGCCACTGGCCAGGGCCAAGGATCTGGATATTGGCCTGGAATCCGGCGAGGACGCCCACCTGCCCGTCAGCGAGATGGATCTCTCGACGATGCTGAAGAACCTGGTCGACAACGCCATTCGCTACACACCGCAAGGCGGCCGCATCGACCTGGCCGTCCTGCGCGGACCGCAGGCCGTCCTGCTGCGGGTCAGCGACACAGGGCCAGGTATCGCCGAAGCCGAACGGCAACGAGTCTTCGACCCCTTCTATCGCACGCTGGGCAACACCGAAATAGGTTCAGGCCTGGGCCTGTCCATCGTCAGGGCCATTGCCGAACGCCTGGGAGCCGTGGTGGAACTGGGCTATACGGACGCCAAGGCGAAAACCGGTCTTAGCGTCACTCTGAGCTTTGCCCTCGCAGCCGACTGATAGCCCGAGCGCGCAAATCCTCCCAGGCCTGTACGAAGCAGCGCACCGTACTCAATCGCGATCCGGCGCTCCCAGCGGAAACAGTGTCCGCAGAGGTCGCGCATCCTCCACCGCGCGGGCGAAGGACGGGCGCGCCAGCAGGCGCGAGCGATAGGCGCGCAGGGTCGGGTAGCGGTCGCCGATGGGGTGGGTCCAGTCGGCGTAGAACAGCGAAGGAGCCGCGGCACAGTCAGCCAGGCTGAAGCTGTCGCCCGCCGCCCAGGCGCGCCCGACCAGTTCCTCTTCCAGCCAGGCGTAGGCCAGTTCGAGCTTGCTCACCGCGTGGGCCAGGCCTTCGGCGCGCTTGCTCGCCTCGCCACTCATAGCCCCCAGCACGGCGTGCTGCACCGGGGTCATCACGTGCCAGTCGAAGAAGCGGTCGAGGAAGCGCACGTCCAGCGCCTTCAGCGGATCGTCCGGCAACAGCCGCACCGGGCCGGGATGCTTCAGGTGGAGGTACTCGATGATGATGCTGGTCTCGGCGACGCTGTGCTCACCGTCGAGCAGCACCGGGAACTTCGCCAGCGGCCACAGGCGCAGCCAGTGCGCACCATTGTCCGGCTCATCCGGGCCCAGGCCGCGGAACTCGAAAGGCGTGGCGTTCTCGTACAGCGCGATCAGCACCTTCTGCGTGTAGGAGGAAAAAAGATGGCCGAAGAGCACAAGGGACATGGCTGGATCACCTGAGGCAGACGAAAGTACTCAGCCTAGACCCGAATGCCGCCAGGCGAGCCTCAAGCCGCCGAAACGCTGACCGCCGATCCGGTTCGCTGGCCTCGCCCCCTGCTCCGGCCGTGCGGAACCTTCGCCGCAGAGCGGCTGATGGCCACTATCGATCCCCGTAGCCATGTCGCTTTTGATCATGCCCGCGGCGATTTCGAGCAACTCGCCGCCTGCCCATCTGCCTTAGCTTGGATCCCGCGTGATGCGCGTTGCCAGCAGCGGCGCCTTTCCCCGGTCATTCCCTGATCACGCCAGGAGCGGAACCATCGACCGGACGGGAAGCCTCACTCCTGCACGCGCCACCGCGCCGACCTCGCTACTTCCATAAGAACAATTTCAAGAAAAGGCCGACAGATGAGTGCTCCCAGTGCAAAAGGCGCCAATGGCGATCTGGTGCAGGGCTTCAAGCCCCGCCACGTAACCATGCTTTCCATCGCGGGAATCATCGGCGCGGGGTTGTTCGTCGGCTCCGGCCACGCGATTGCCGCCGCCGGCCCTTCCGCCATCGTCGCCTACGCGCTCTCCGGGTTGCTGGTGGTGCTGGTCATGCGCATGCTCGGCGAGATGGCCGTGGCCAGCCCCGACACAGGTTCCTTCTCGGCCTATGCCGACCAGGCCATCGGCCGCTGGGCCGGGTTCACCATCGGCTGGCTGTACTGGTGGTTCTGGGTGCTGGTCATCCCCATCGAGGCCATCGCCGCCGGGGTCATCCTCAACAACTGGTTCCCACAGGTCGAGACCTGGGTCTTCGCCCTGTCGATGACCCTGCTGCTCACCGTCACCAACCTGTTCAGCGTCGCCAAGTACGGCGAGTTCGAATTCTGGTTCGCCATGCTCAAGGTGGTCGCCATCGTGGCCTTCATCGGCCTCGGCGCGGCAGCGCTGTTCGGCCTGCTGCCGGGGCGCGAGGTCAGCGGCCTGCACAAGCTGATGGGCGAGCACGGCGGCTTCATGCCCAACGGCTGGACGGCGATCTTCAGTGCGCTGATCACCACCCTGTTCAGCTTCATCGGCACCGAGGCGGTGACCATCGCCGCCGCCGAATCCAGCGACCCCAGCCGCAACATCGCCAAGGCCACGCGCTCGGTGATCTGGCGCATCAGCGTGTTCTACCTGCTGTCGATCCTGGTGATCATCTCGGTGGTGCCGTGGAACGACCCACGCCTGGTGGAGATCGGCTCCTACCAGCGCACCCTGGAGCTGCTGCACATCCCCAACGCGCAGCTGCTGATGGACCTGGTGGTGCTGGTCGCCGTGGCCAGTTGCCTGAACTCCTCGGTGTACATCGCCTCGCGGATGATCTATTCGCTGAGCCGCCGCAACGACGCACCGGCCTTCATCCAGCGCACCTCGGCAGCGGGCGTGCCGCGGGCGGCGGTGATCGCCAGTACGCTGATCGGCATGTTCACCACCCTGCTCAACTTCTTCGCACCGGGGCGGCTGTTCGAGTTCCTGCTCGCCAGCTCCGGCTCCATCGCCCTGCTCGTCTACCTGGCCATCGCCGTGTCACAGCTGCGCCTGCGCGGCATCCTGCGCCGGCGCAACCACGAGCTGGTGTTTCGCATGTGGCTGTTCCCCTGGCTGACCTGGCTGGTGATCGGGATCATCAGCTTCATCCTCACGGTGATGTTCATCATGCCGGCGCACCGCGTGGAAGTGAGTTCGACCCTGGCGCTGACGGTGATCATCGTCCTGCTCAGCCAGACCGGCCGGCGCACGTCGCCCCACACCCAGCGAACCATCGGCCGGCGCGCCGTGCGTAGCTGAACGCTCCGCCACACAACGAGACGAGGTGCCGATTGGTCGAACGCCGCCAGTTCAGTGGTGCCATGCAGGGGCGCAACCTGCGCTACCTCGACGGTGAGTCCCGGGAGCCCGGCCGGCTCGCGCGGGTGGGCTTCCTGCTGCTGGAGCACTTCTCCCTGCCGGCCTTCACCCAGGCGCTGGATACCCTGGTCACCGCCAACCTCATCCGCGCACAGACCTTCGCCACGCAGACCTTCAGCCTCGATGGCGAGTCGGTCACCAGCGACCTGGGCCTGGTGATCTGCCCCGGCGCGACGCTGACCTCGGCGCAACTCGTCGAGCTCGACCTGCTGGTGGTGTGCGGCGGCCTGCGCACCCCGCTGCGCGCAATCCCCGAACTGACGCGCCTGCTGCAGATCGCCGCCGACCGCGGCATCGCTCTCGCCGGCCTGTGGAACGGCGCCTGGTTCCTTGGCCAGGCCGGCCTGCTGGACGGCTACCGTTGCGCCATCCACCCGGAGAACCGCGCGGCGCTGGCGGAGATCGCCCGGCACAGCGAGGTCACCAGCGAGAGTTACCAGGCCGACCGCGACCGCCTCACCGCCGCCAGCCCCACCGGCGCCTTCAACCTCGTGCTGGAGTGGATCAACGCGCGCCACGGCCGCGAACTGGTGGACGCCATCGTCGACATCCTCGCTTTCGAGGAGTCGCGCTTCCGCCGCACTCGCCCGGCGCTGCACGAAAAGCTCAGCGAGCCGCTGCGCGAGGCGATCAACCTGATGAGTGCGAACATCGAGGAACCGCTGAGCCAGGACCAGCTGTCGAACTACGTCGGGCGCTCCAAGCGGCAGATCGAGCGGTTGTTCCAGGAACAATTGGGCACCACGCCGGTGCGCTATTACCTGGAGCTGCGCATCACCGAAAGCCGCCGCCTGCTGCAGCATTCCAGCCTGCCGATGTACGAGGTAGGGCTGGCCTGCGGCTTCGTCTCGCCCAGCCATTTCAGCAAGTGCTACACGTCCTTCTACGGCTACTCGCCGTCCAGGGAAGCGCGTTTCGGTTGCGTGAAGGCGCAACGCACATCCGAGCGCTCCCCGTAGGAGCGGACTCTGTCCGCGATGGCTTCCCGGCTGTCGCGCCAGGCCGGCAGGGGTTCGCGAGCAAGCTCGCTCCTACAAGGAGCAGGACCGCCACACCCTGTGGGGACCGAGGGGGACGCCTAGTCCTTGCTCGCGAACCATGGCCCATCAACACACGAGACCATCGAAAACGTCGCACCCAGCGCTTCTGGCAATAAAAAACCGCACCCTGGGGCGCGGTTTTTCATCCTGCTGGAAGCAACTGACCGATCAGCCCAGCGGCGGCGTGCTCGGCGGCACCAGGCGCTTGGAGCCGGTGGCCTCGAAGGCCGCGGCAAAGGTCAGCAGCGCCGAGTCGTCATAGGCGCGACCGGCGAAGGTCAGGCCCACCGGCATGCCGATGTCGGCCATCACGCCCATCGGCACGGTGACGGTCGGCACGCCCAGGTGACGGATCGCCAGGTTGCCGTTGGCTACCCAGATGCCGTTGCTCCAGGCGATGTCGGCCGACTCCGGGTTCACGTCGGCGTCCGCCGGGCCCACATCGGCCACGGTGGGGAACAGCACGGCGTCCAGCTTCAGGCCGTCCATCCAGTCTTCCAGGTCGAGCTTGCGGGTCTTCTCCAGGCCGCGCAGGCCGTCGGGCAGGGTTTCGATCTGGTCCCAGGTCTTCAGGCCACGCTTGGCCATGTTGACGTACTCGTCCATACCGGCGACCAGGTCATCCTCGCGGTTCGGCAGAGTGCCCGGGTCATGCGGGAAGATCTTCGGCCCGTCGACGTCGGCCAGCTTGTTCAGCTTGGGGTCGCCGTTGGCGCGGAGGAAGTCGTCGAAGCCCCAGCCGGACAGTTCCCACAGTTCGTCATGCAGGAACTGCTCGGAAACGAAGCCACGGTTGTACACGGTCGGCGCGCCAGGACGGTCGCCCTCGCAGTTGGAAACCAGCGGGAAGTCCACTTCGACGACTTCGGCGCCGGCGGCTTCCAGGGCCTTGCGGGCCTGTTCCCAGAGGTCGATGACCGAGGCGCGGGTGTTGATGCGCTGGCCGGTCGGGCCGCCGATACCGGGCTTCTCGCTGGTGCCGGCCAGTTCGTCCTTGTTGATGAACATGCGCGGCACGCCCAGGCGCTTGCCCTTGAGGGCTTCCGGGCCGGCGGCGAGGTCCAGGTAGGACGACGGGCGCACTTCGGCAACGGCGGGGATGGGTACCCACGGCTGCAGGCGCCACAGGTCACCGCGCTTGTCGGCGTCTTCGGCGACGACCACGTCGAGCACTTCCAGCAGGTCGGCCATGGTGCGGGCGTAGGGCACCACCACGTCCATGGTCGGGGTCAGCGGCCAGTTGCCACGCACCGAGATCACGCCACGGGACGGGGTGTAGGCGCACAGGCCGTTGTTCGAGGCCGGGCCGCGGCCGCTGGACCAGGTTTCTTCCGCCAGGCCAAAGGCCGAGAAGCTCGCGGCGGTCGCAGTGCCGGCACCGTTGGAAGAGCCGGAGGCGAAGGGCGCGGTGAGGAACTTGCGGTTGTACGGGCTTTCAGCACGGCCGTAGACGCCGCGCTGCATGCCACCGTTGGCCATGGGCGGCATGTTGGTCTTGCCCAGGCAGATGGCGCCGCCAGCGCGCAGGCGCTCGACGGTGAAGGCGTCGCGGTAGGCGATCAGGTCCTTGAAGGCCGGGCTGCCGGAAGCGGCGGTCAGGCCTTTCACCAGGTAGCTGTCCTTGGCGGTGTACGGAATGCCGTCCAGCGGGCCGAGGGTTTCGCCGCGGGCGCGGCGGGCGTCGGAGGCTTCGGCTTCCTTCAGGGCCTCGGGGTTGCGCACGACCACGGCGTTGAGCTTGGTCGGGCCATCGTAGGCATCGATGCGCGCGAGGTAGGCCTTGACCAGTTCGACCGCGGTGGTGCGGCCCGACTCGAGGGCTTCACGCAGCTGCGCAATGGAAACTTCGGTTACCTCGATCATGCTTTCACCGTCGGCTGAAGGTTGGTGGGAAGGGGCAGGTCTGCGTCGCGAAGGACCCAGACGGCGCAAGTCGGAAAATGCGTGTTCATCTCGATTCTCTTGTACTTCTGTTACGCGACGGGAGTGAGTTTACCGTCGGCCGGCGGCGTCGTTCAGCGCCCGGCGGACAAACCGGATGCGCATCCTGGGCAAGGCAGGGCGAATACAGCCGCCAGGGCGCACACACTGGCATGTCCGATCAGAATACACAACACGCGTAAATTAAAAAAAACGCCCGCCGAGCGCGGACTCGACGGGCGAGATACGGGTGCCGGGGGAAGCACCCTTGGAGAGTGAATCAGCGAAAGCCCGGAGGCAGACGCTGGCGCAGGCTACTCGCCGCCTGCCGGCGCTGGGCGGGTCGCTGGGGGGAGCGACCCGCTCGAAGACATATCAACCTCTACAGATCATCAACCGTGCTGCGAGCACTGGTAGGCGGCGTCCAGCAGCTCGCCCTTGTCCTGCCACGCGCTGCGCTGGTAGGCGCTGAAATGGTTGCCACCGGCGATGGGGGTCACCTGGACGATGCCGCTGGCCTGCAGCGGATCAGCGCTGCCGGTGAGCAGCTGGCGGGTGGTGCCGCGGTCGCTGACGAACGTGGCGGTGCCGGGAGTCAGCCTGCCGTCGACGCAGTTGAGGTAGGCGCTGCTGTCCTGGGCAGTCATGCCGCCGAGGCTGTCCCAGCTCAGCTGGCTTTCGGAGGTCGCCGCGCATCCGGTCAGGCTTGCCACCGCCAGCAGTAGCGAACCAAGGGCGATACGGGCAGCCGGGCGATTGGCGGTGGGGCGCTGGGTGTTCATCGATTCTGTCCCTTGCTCGGTTCATCGATCTCGTAGGGCAGATAGTCAGCCGCGCCCGGACCGCGCACCACTCGATTGCATCGATAGTGAAGCTCGACGGTATTGATGGTTGCGCACCGCTGCGCAGGAAGTTCGAACCCTCCCCGCCATGGCCTGTCGCAAATCAGGAAGCCCCCGCCTTTCCAACCCCGGAGGACATGCCATGAGCTACGACTGGGACCTGATCGAACGCCTGCTGCTGCGCGCCCAGGAATGCGCTGACCAACCCTACAAGGCTCGCGAATGCGGCGAGGAAGTGGCCGAGCAGCACCGGCTGCAGGGCGAGCCGGTGGAGGGCAGCACGGATCATCTGAAGAAGGTCGCCGGCGACCTGGAGGGCGATCTCTTCGCCAACGGCTATATCCAGGAGCGCCCGCGCGAACACGGCGGCACCGGCAACAACTTCGAGCTGACCGAGCGCGGCACCGAGTTGCTTACGCTGATCAGCCGCAGCTTCCCGGACCACCTGGTATTCCGCCAACTGCTCGACGAGCAGGGCGAGGCGGCGCTGCTGCCGGAATCCTTCGACCGGCTGGCCGAGCGCGCCACCCGCGACCGGGTGAACGATCGGCCGGAGCGCTGAAGGCTCAGGCGGCTGGCAATTCCATGACCATCTCGTGCCACGCCATGCCGCCATGGTCGGACGCCGACGGCTTGACGTAGCGGTAGCCGAAGCGCTCGTAGAGCGGCACGTGGCGGTCCTTGCACATCAGGTGGATGGTGCGCTTGCCCAGGCCCGCCATGCGTTCGACAAAGGTGCGCATCAGCAGCGACGCATAGCCTTTGCCCTGCTGCGCCGGGTCGATCACCACCGACATGATCACCACGTTGGGCGCCGCCGGATCATGGCCGATGAGTTCCTTGAAGTCCTCGTCGGACATCACCACGTCGAACGCGCAGCCACTGTTGATGAAGCCGATGATCTCGCCGTCCAGCTGCATGATCAGGAAGCCGTCGGGGTACTGCGCGATACGCGTGGCGATCTTCTCGTGCGTCGCCGCTTCGTCGCCTTCGTAGGCGGTGGTTTCGATCGCGAAGCAACGGTCGGTGTCGGCGGGAACGGCGGTGCGGAAGGTCGGCGCGGTCATGGGGGAAATCCTGGCAGGGCAAAACAGGATGGCATGGTAAAGAAACCCGGCCGTCCCGTCTCGCCGCCCTGCCCTGCGGCCGGCCTCAGCCCTGTGGCAGGCGCGCGATCGCCTTGATCTCGAAATCGAAGCCGTAGAGCCAGGTCACGCCCACCGCGGTCACCGTCGGATAGGGGGCTGCGCCCCAATAGTCGGAGGCAACCTGCCAGGCGCGCTCGAAATTCGCCTGGGGGTCGACCATGAAGATCGTCACGTCCATCACGTCATCGAAGCTGCAACCGGCGGCGTCGAGGACCGCGTTGAGGTTTGCGAAGGCGCGCCGCACCTGGGCATCCAGCCCGGCCTCGGGCGAACCGTCCTCGCGGCTGCCAACCTGGCCCGAGACGAACAGCAGGCCGTTGCTGCGGATCGCCGGGGAATAGCGGTTGCGTTCATAAAGAGCCTGGCGGCCGGAAGGGAAAACCACGTCACGTGTACTCATCTGCTTGCTCCAGCGAGGGGCGCGATGGCCCCGGTTCAACGATGGAGGCAGGTTACGGCGCGCGCGGGCAGCGATAATCGGGCAACACTGGTCAGCATTGTTTGTAGAATCCAAACAATCAGCCCTTCTCAGCGCCCTCCTTCCTGAGCCAGCCGGAGCCGCCATGGACCGTTTCGATGCGATGCAAGCCTTCGCCCGCGTGGTGGAAACCGGCAGCTTCACCAAGGCCGCCGACACCCTGCACATGAGCCGCACCAGCGTGACCCAGCTGATCCAGCAGCTGGAGGCACGCCTGCGTGTGCGACTGCTCAACCGTACCACGCGCAAGCTCAACCTCACCGCCGACGGCGCTGCGTACTACGAGCGCGTGGTGCGCCTGCTGGCGGACATGGATGACGCCGAGACCAGCCTATCCAGCGCCGCCGCCGAACCCCGCGGGCGGCTAAGGGTGGACGTGCCCAGCCCGCTGGCGCGCATCCTGCTGATCCCCGCGCTGCCGGGCTTCCACGCGCGCTACCCGGACATCCAGATCGACCTGGGCGTCAGCGACCGCATGGTCGACCTCATCGATGAGAATGTGGATTGCGTGGTGCGCGGGGGCGAACTCACCGACCAATCGCTGATGGCCCGGCGCGTCGGCGACCTGCAGTTGGGGGTCTTTGCCGCGCCTTCCTACCTGCAGCGCGCCGGAGTGCCGGAGCACCCGCGTGATCTGGAGAACAGCCAGCAGCGCATCGTCGGTTACCTCTGGGCGCGCACCGGCAAGCCGTTGTCGTACGCGCTGCACAAGGACGGGGAGACCGTGCAGGTCCAGGGGCGGCCGGTGCTGACCGTGGACGACGGCAACGCCTACCTCGCCGCCGGTATCGCCGGCATGGGGGTGCTCTGGCTGCCGCGCTACATGGCCGACGAGGCCGTGGCGCGCGGCGAACTGGTGGAGCTGTTCGCCGGCTGGACGATGGAAACCATGCCGCTGTTCGTGGCCTTCCCGCCCAACCGCCACGTCAGCGCGAAGCTGAGGGTGTTCATCGACTGGATCGTCGAGCTGATGGCGCGGCACGCGCCGGTGGCCCAGCCCCAGCTCTAGACAGCGCAACTTCAACCCAGGCGCATGGACAATTCCACGTCATCGGCAAACGCAATCGACAGGTAGCGCCCGCCCGGCAGGCGGACCTCCGCCAGGTACTCCGCGCTGTAGTCGGCGTTGTCGGCGATGACCAGCGCACCGGGCCGCAGGCGGTTTTCCACCAGGGCGAGGATTTCCGGGTAGAGGGACTTGGCACCGTCGAGCAACAGCAGATCAATGCTCTCGGGCAGGTCGCGGGCCAGCGTCTGCAGTGCATCGCCCTCGCGGATTTCCACCAGGTCGGCCACGCCACCCGCGACCAGGTTGGCCTGGGCGCGTGCCACTTTCGAAGGCTCGAACTCGCTGGTGATCAGCCGGCCGCCGCCGTTGTCGCGCAAGGCAGCCGCCAGGTGCAGCGCCGAAATACCGAAGGAAGTGCCGAATTCGACGATGTGCCTGGCGCCGATGCTGCGCGCCAGCATGTAGAGCAACGCACCGGTTTCCCGCGAGACGGGCAGCGGCTGATCCTTGAGCTGGCCGTAGAGCTCACGGTACTCGGTCTTGCTCTGCATCAGGCGCGTCAGCGCGGCCTGGTCGAGATTGGCGAAGGCCGGGCTGGACTGGGGAGAGGCCGCATCAGCTTCCTCGAAGAGGCGTTGCAGCAGGGGTGCCACGGGGGCAGAAGTGAGGGTCGTCATGGTGGTCTCCGGATAGGGGATTGAGCGCGAAAAAGCGCCCGACTAGAATGCGACGAATTCGTCAGGTTCCACTATTCGCATTGCCGGAGAGCCCCATGCCCGAACGCCGAAGCCCGCGTATTTCCACGCGCAAGGAGCCGAAACAGGCGCGCTCCAACGACCTGGTGACAGCCATTCTGGATGCCGCTGTTCAGGTTCTGGAGAAGGAAGGCGCCTCGCGTTTCACCACCGCGCGCGTGGCCGAGCGCGCCGGGGTCAGTGTCGGCTCGCTGTACCAGTACTTCCCGAACAAGGCGGCGATCCTGTTCCGCCTGCAGAGCGACGAGTGGCGGCAAACCACGGAGATGTTGCGCGGCCTGCTGGCGGACGAAACGCAGGCGCCATTGCAGCGCCTGCGCAACCTCGTCCATGCCTTCATCCGCTCCGAGTGCGAAGAGGCGCGAATGCGCATCGCCCTGAGCGATGCCGCCCCACTCTACCGCGATGCGCCGGAGGCCCGCGAAGCCAAGGCCGCCGGCGAGGGGATTTTCCAGGCGTTCATCGCCGAAGCGCTCCCGCTCGCTCCCGAAGCACAACGTACGCTGGCTTGCGAGTTGATCACCACGACGCTCGGCTCGGTGGGCAAGCAGTTCTCGGAAAGCCCGCGCAGCGCCGAGCAGATCGATGCATTCAGCGACGCGATGGCAGATATGTTCTGCGCCTACCTGAAGAGCCTCATGCAGTAGAGGCTTACTCCCGGCACTCCACCAGCAGCGCCTCGGCCTTGGCGCCCGGCATCATCTCCTGCAACCCGGCGATCAACTGCTCACCCGCACCCTGCAGGGCCTCCAGCGGCATCTGCGGCAGGCTTTCGAGGATGAACCACATCTGCTGCGCTTCGGCGTCCAGGCGGGTGCGCACGCCCTGCCGCCAGTTCCAGCGGCGACAGGTGACACCGAGGTCGTCACGCCAGACGACTTCGCCGGCGTCGGGCGATTCGTGGGCCGGCGTGCCGTCCTTCATCGTGTCGAAGAGTTCGTTGCCGTCGGCGATTACCAGGCGCGGGGTTCCGATGTAGGCGGCGAGGTTCTCCCCACCCACCGGAATCGCGAACTGCACGCTGATGGCGTTGTACAGGTCCACCACCGGATCGATCACCGGCAGGCTGCCGTCACGCAGTACACGCTTGCGCAACGCCTCCGCCGAGCAGGGCGTGCGCTGGGGCTTGGCGCCGAAGCGGCGGAACACTTCGGCCCACGCCGCCAGGTGTGCCTCGGCCCAGGCCGGCTCGCCCGCCAGGAGCGCCGCGCAGGCTCGCTGCAGGGCCTGCTCGGCCACCGCCGGGTGGCGGATCGGCGCAGCCTCGACCGTGATGCTCAGAGCCCGAAAGCCGGGGGCAATGGCAGCGATGGCGGGATCAATGCGAGGCGTGACGGGATGCATGGCGAAATCCTTGGTGTACAGCGAATGCGGACGATCGAATTGCCCGCCTCAGCGGCGAACGAAGTTGCGCTTGTTGTAGTCGCCCCAGGCAACAGACAGGGTTTTCAGCACGCACAGCAATGTGGTCCATCTGGACGTCATTGGAATAGCTCCGGTAACAGGGGAATGGGGCGCGAAAAGCGCGCCCGACCAGCGCAGTTCTACCGGCATGGCGTTCTCGCTGCCATGAAATCCCCGAATGAAGTATTAGCCCTGCTTATCGGATATCACGCAAATCGACTTTGCTAATACCGCCCAACTGTCAGGCTTTAGCTGATCTGAACTGTCGGGCCACAAAAATCGTGGATTGAAGTGCGCCCTCGCCAGCGTTGAGATGGGCTGACGGAAATACCCGCCGCCATTCCCACCCAAAACAACGACAAAGAGGTTCGCGCCCCATGCGCACACTGATCAAAGCCTTGGCCCTGGCTTCCACTACCCTCCTCGGCGCACCGTTCTCCGCCACCGCCGCCGAGGCGCCCAAGGCCGATGCCCTCAAGGTAGAAAAACCGGCCTTCGTGGTACACAAGCTGACGGACTTCCTCTACGCCATCGGCGAGCCGAACTACTACCAGAAGAACTATTCGTACCTGCTGGTGGGTTCTGAGCACGCGCTGATGTTCGACTCAGGCGCGAACCAGAAGGAAGACATCACCCAGGTCGCCCGCCAGATCACCGACAAGCCGCTCTCGGTGCTGCCTTCGCACCTGCACTTCGACCATCTGGGCGGGCTGCACAACTTCCAGAGCATCTACCTGGTGGATACGCCCTTCACCGCGAAATTCCGCCGCGCCGACGGCCTCTACCAGGTGCCAGAGCCGGTCTACCTGGGCAACATCGACCACATGACCCTGGCGCCCTTCAAGGTGTCTCGGCTGGTGAAGCCCGATGAAGTGATCGATCTGGGCGGCCTCAAGCTGCGCCTGCTGAGCATGCCCGGCCACACGCCGGACGAAGTTGCGCTGTTTGACGAAGCGCACAACATCCTGCTCTCCGGCGACCACCTGTATCCGTCGTGGCTGCTGGCGGGGAACCTGAAGGATTACGTCGCCTCGCTGGACACCACCCTGAAGGTGATCAACCCGCAGACCACCCTCTACGGCGCCCACGCCGACGAGGACCCGAGCAAGGTGCCGGCCATGACCTACGCCGACGTCGTGGCGGTTCGCGACAAGATGCAGCAGATCCAGGCCGGCCGCGCCAAGGGCGAAGCCTTCAGCGACCCGGAACTGATCAGGAGCTCGGAGCTGTACAAGGTGGAGAAGGACATCAGCATCCTGACCGACATCCAGTTCACGGATGGGCGCGGGTACGGCTACTGAGGCCTGCGCCCAACCCGCCTTTTGTAGGACCGAGAGGGACGCCCAGTCCTTGCTCGCGAAGCGGGGTCAGCCTGATACAAAAGTGCAGGAAGGTAGGCTGCTGTTCGCGAGCAAGCTCGCTCCTAAAGATACTTCCAACCCACAGCGCTGGCGGGTTGAGCACTACTCACCCACAGACAGCAACCACTCGATGAACGCCCGTACCTCCGGGCGTTCCCGCTTCGCCTCGGGGCAGACCACGTAGTAGTTGTGCACTGCCGCTACCGAGATCGGCAGCGGGCACACCAGCCGGCCTTCGTCCAGGTCGCGTTGTGAAACCGTCTCGTCGCTGAGCGCCACGCCGAAGCCATCGCGCGCCGCCTGCAGGACCATGCCGAAATCCTCGAAATGGATGTCCTCGGCGCCTCCGCGGCTGTGGCCAGCCTCGGCCAGCCATTGCTGCCACTGGCTGCCATCGTCCTCGTGGAGCAACCGGTGCCGCGCCAGGTCCGCGGCCTCGACGATGGCCAGCGGCCCACGCAGGTACTGCGGGCTGCACACCGGCGTCATGCGGATGCCATGCAGCAGACGCCACCAGACACCCGACCACGGCGGCGTGCCATAGATCACCGCGACGTCGGCGCGGCGCCAGTCCACCTGGGGCATGCCCGGCGCGGTGATCACGCTCACCCGCACCGAACTCGACTCCTCCATGAAGCGCAACAACGGCCGGGTCAGCCACTCCACGCCTTCGGCCGGAGGGATCGACAGGCAGATATCCACCCGTTCCTCGTCCGGGCGCCCTCCTGCCTGCAACGCCAGGACCGCCCCGCTGATCTCGTCCATCGCGCTGGCCACGCTCTTCTGCAGCGCTCGCCCACTGGCGGTCAGCACCAACTGGCGGCCGCGCTTCTCGAACAGCTCCACTCCCAGGCCGGCCTGCAGCGCCTTGACCTGCTGGCTGACCGCGCCGGTGGTGACGTGCAGTTCGACGGCAGCCGCCGCCAGGCTGCCCAGGCGGGCCACGCTTTCGAACACCCTGAAACTGTGCAGTGGCGGGAGGGCCATCTTCTGAAGCAGTCCTGCGCAAATCGTGACGGACGGTTATAGCAGGAGCGGCCTTCGCAGGGGAACGCAACGCGCTCGAAGCCCCCCTGGCCCACAAATTGCGAAGTCCTGTGTCCAGGTGGCCGCAAAGAACCTTTCGGCGCTTTGCATGCAGCCAACTGGTGCTTTTGGATTCAGAAATGCACACATTTTGGGCAAAGCATCCCGAGTCAGGATTTCATGCATAACGCTGATTGCAGAGCGATCTCAACGGAAAAAGCACTTAACCGCCCGGTCAGATTCCGGACCATCGGACGCGAAAATGTATACAAACCAGTGGATATTTCACACGAACTTTGTCTACAGTGGCCGCACAACAAAAACAAGCGAGTCCTCAGCCATGAATGATCGTTCAGCTGTAGCGTCCGCCGGAGCACGCCCGGAAGACGAGAACCTCGGAATCGGCGCCAACCTGGCGTACGGCCTGCAACACGTTCTGACCATGTACGGCGGTATCGTCGCCGTGCCCCTGATCCTCGGCCAGGCGGCCGGGCTCTCCCCCAGCGAGATCGGCCTGCTGATCGCCGCCTCGCTGTTCGCCGGCGGCCTCGCCACCCTGCTGCAGACCCTCGGCATCCCCTTCTTCGGCTCACAGATGCCGCTGGTGCAAGGCGTATCCTTCGCCGGCGTCGCCACCATGATCGCCATCCTCGGTGGCGGCTATGAGGGCGGCGGCATGCCCGCCGTGCTCGGTGCGGTGATGGCAGCCTCGTTCATCGGCTTCCTGATCACGCCGATCTTCTCGCGTATCACCAAGTTCTTCCCGCCGATGGTCACCGGCATCGTCATCACCACCATCGGCCTGACGCTGATGCCGGTGGCGGCGCGCTGGGCCATGGGCGGCAACCCCAAGGCACCGGACTTCGGCAGCATGGCCAACATCGGCCTGGCCGCGCTCACCCTGGTGATCGTCCTGCTGCTGAGCAAGCTGGGCAGCGCCTCCATCTCGCGCCTGTCGATCCTGCTGGCCATGGTGATCGGTACCGTGATCGCCGCCGCCCTGGGCATGACCGACTTCTCCCGCGTGGCCGAAGGCCCGATGGTGGCCTTCCCGTCGATCTTCCATTTCGGCCTGCCGACCTTCCACATCGCCGCCATCATCTCGATGCTGATCGTGATCATGGTGACCCTGGTGGAGACCTCGGCGGATATCCTCGCCGTCGGTGAGATCATCGGCACCAAGGTCGACTCCAAGCGCCTGGGCAACGGCCTGCGCGCGGACATGGCTTCCAGCATCCTGGCGCCGATCTTCGGCTCCTTCACCCAGAGCGCGTTCGCCCAGAACGTCGGCCTGGTGGCCGTGACCGGCGTCAAGAGCCGCTACGTGGTAGCCACTGGCGGGCTGATCCTGGTGACCCTCGGCCTGCTGCCGGTGATGGGCCGGGTGATCGCCGCGGTGCCCTCCTCCGTGCTGGGCGGCGCTGGCGTGGTGCTGTTCGGCACCGTGGCGGCGAGCGGCATCCGCACGCTGTCCAAGGTCGACTACCGCAACAACATGAACCTGATCATCGTCGCCACCTCGATCGGCTTCGGCATGATCCCGATCGCCGCGCCGAGCTTCTACGAGCACTTCCCCAGCTGGTTCGCCACCATCTTCCACTCGGGCATCAGCTCGGCGGCGATCATGGCCATCGGCCTCAACCTGCTGTTCAACCACTTCAAGACCGGCAACTCGGACCAGCAGTCGGTATTCGTCGCCGCCGAGGAACGCACCCTGCGCTACCGTGACATCGCCGCGCTGAACGAGGGTGACTACTTCCAGAACGGCAAGCTGTTTGACGCCGAGGGCAACGAAGTACCGGTAATCGTCGACGATCACGACCACGACGAGCACCACGCGCCAGCGACCAGACCGCTCAAGCGCGAGACGGTGAACAGCAGCGCCTGATACTCAGTCAGACGTCCATGAAAAAGGCCCCTTCCGGGGCCTTTTTCATTCAGGGCGCCTGTTCCTGCAGCAGGGCCTGATCGACCAGCCGCCAGGTCTTCGGCCCCACTATGCCATCAGCCACCAGCTCGTGGCGGCGCTGGAACTCCCGCACCGCAGCTTCGGTCTTCGCGCCAAAATGGGCGTCCTCATCGGCACCACAGGCACGCTGGACAAGGCGCACCAGGTCACCTACCGCACCGCGCCGCAAGGTCGGCCGCGGTAACCGGCCAGGCACCGTATCCGGCTCCAGGGCCGGGATCATCGGACGCAGGATCGCCTTGCCATCGAGTATCTCGCGCACCCTCGCGCGAAATGCCTCCATGTCGAAGGTCGGATCGTTCTTGCGCCCATGCGGCAGGGCGTACTCCTTGTGGCCGGCGCAGGCCTGTTCGTCCTGCTTAAGGTGCTTGAGAATGGCCGCGACACCGCGCTGGTAGCTGTCCATCTGTACGTCGCTCCAGGCTTCATCGAGCCCGGTGTTTTCCGCCTCGATGCCGATGAAGCTGCTGTTGCCAGAGCTTATGCCTTCCCAGCTTCCCTTGCCGGCATGGTTGCAGCGGCCGGCGGCGATCACGTAATAGGTGCCGTCGCGCCCGAGCCCCAGCTGTGCCAGCGGCCCGCTGAGATCACGGCGCCCCTCGATCAGGGTCTTGAGACTGGGCATATTGCCGCGCAACGGGCCAGCGGTGTGATGGCAGATCACGCCGTGCACCTGCCCCATATCACCCACGCCGCGACCGCTCCAGCCGTCCACACGGGCTACTTTCAAGCCGGCGGCTTCGAGCACGTCCGGCAACCAGGTCAATGCATAGCTCATGCTTCGACTCCTCCGGTGGCGGCGGGCAGGTCCTCGTCCGCGGTTTCCTCTTCGATGGGGCAATCGCAACCGTCGATCTCAACCTCCGGGTGCAGCATGACGACCCCAGGCGCCGACAGCCCCACCGGCGCCGCGAGTGGCGCCACGGCCGGCTCCAGCAGCGGCAGCATCAGCGGCGCCGAGGCGCCTCCACCTGGAGGCGGATTGACTACCACCAGGCTCAGTTGGCGGCCCGTCAGCAAGTCCTCCTCCAGCAGTTGCACCGCCAGGCGAGTGCTGTCGCTGATGGTGGTTTCACGGCTCACGCCGTTGACCTGGACAACGGCACCGCGCACGAAACCGCCGCCCTGCAGGCTGACATGGAGGGACTGGGCATCCACGGCGCCAGGCTGTGCATCGGTCAATATCGGCACGGGGTTGCTCAGGCCGTCGCGACGCTTGTCGCTTTCACGGGTCCGGAACAGGGTGTCGAACAGCTCACCCAGCTTGTCGGTGGCCTGCTTGGCGAACATGCCGGCAAGGCATGCCATGCCCACCAGGCCATAGAGGTTGACGTTGACCACGCCGTCATCGGCAGCCGCCGTCGTACCAACGGTGAGGAATCCGCCGCGGATGACCAGGTAGAGCATCAGCGCGAGGATCATGCCGATAAAGGGCTTGAGGATGTACCACCAGATCCAGCTGGCCATGAAGCGGTCGTTGCCGACGAAGTCGCCGAACGACTTGGCAATATGCACGAAGCTGCCCAGGCCGCCTGCGACCATCACCATCACCAGCAACCGGGCATCTGGGCCAGGGCACCAGCCGAGCAGGCATTGCGCGCCGGCATCGCCTTCGACACCGGCCAGCGGGAACTTCGGGTAGTGTTGCGGCCACAACGACACCAGCAGCCAGGCCAGCAGAAGGGAAAGGAAGATCAGGCCAGCGCCCATCGTCCATATTTGCAGACGATTCGCGCGGCGAGTCCGGGTGCGTGTGTCCATAGCGGCTCCGGGCAACGAGGGATGGAAACGATCCCTGTCGCGAAGCGCCACGGCATGCGCCCAATGCTTCAACCACTGGCGCCTTCCGCGCATTCGCACGGCTGACAGTCCAGCTCACGTTAGCGCAGCGCAAAGGCTCTGCAAGGGGGCTTTGCGGATAAATTCGGGCGTCTCGCCACCGTTACGTTGCAGCGCTGAAACAGGTGCTGTTTCAGCGATGAAATCAAGCCGCTTCGGTTTCCGCGCCCGGCGCGTCCAGCAGCCCGATAAACGCCCGCAGCGCCGGCGTGTCGGTGCCGCGCCGCCAGAACAGCCAGGTGCTGGCATCGGCGTGATGTGGCGCCAGGCGGTGGATCGCCACATTGCGGCCGCCGGCCAGGCTCTCGAACATCGCCCGCGGGATGATCGCCACGCCACCGCCCGCCGCGATGCAGGCAAGCATGCCGTGGTAGGACTCCATCTCGACGATCTTGCCCGGGACCACGCGGTGCTCGGCGAACCAGCCCTCCAGGCGCTTGCGGTAGGAGCAGGTATCGCGGAAGGCGAATACCGTCTCCCCCGCCACGTCCCGCGCGTCATGCACCGGCGGATGCGACCTGGCGCTCATCAGTACCAGCTCCTCGCGGTATACCGGCTGGCCGTCCAGTTGCGGGTGGTTGGCCGGGCCGTCCGCGAAGGCGGCGATGAAACGGCCGGAGAGCACCCCGTCGATCATCTCGCCCGAGGGGCCGGTGGAGAGGTCCAGTTGCACCTTCGGGCAATGCTGGTGGTAACGCGCGAGCATCTCCGGGATGCGCACCGCTGCCGTGCTCTCCATCGACCCCAGGGAGAAGCTGCCGTGGGGCTCGGCGCCCACCGCCACCTGCCTGGCCTCCTCCACCAGATCGAGGATGCGTTCGGCATATTCGAGGAAGCTGCGGCCGGTCGGCGACAGACGCAGGCGCAGCTTCTCGCGGATGAACAGCTCGGTGCCCAGCTCCGCCTCCAGCTGCTTGATCCGCGTGGTCAGGTTGGAAGGCACGCGGTGCAGACGGGCCGCGGCGGCGGTGATGCTGCCTTCGGTGGCGACGGCGCGGACGATTTCCAGCTGGGTCAGGTCCATCATTCTCTCCGAGAGAAAGAGTCTTTCTTGATTATTCATTTTACATGAATGGTTAGGCATCTTAATTTCTGCCCCATTCCGGAGCCAGTGCGCCCGGACGAACGACCGGCCTTGCGCCCCTACACAGAACAAGCAGGACTCACCATGAATCAGATCGCCGCCATCCCCGCTGCCATCTCCCGCAGCCCCGCCACCGGCCAGGAACTGGCCCGCTACACCTTCGAAGACGCCGCCCAGCTGGAAACCTCGCTGGCCCGCACCGATGCCGCGTTCCGCCAATGGCGCGACACCAGCATCGCCGAACGTGTCGCCGTGCTGCGCAAGATGGCCGAAGTGCTGCGCGCCAACGTCGAGCCGATGGCCCGCATGGAAGCCCAGGAAATGGGCATGCCGGTCACCCAGGCCCGTGGCGAGATCAACAAGTGCGCCAACCTCTGCGAGTGGTACGCCGACAACGGCCCGGCCATGCTCGAAGACGAGAAGACCAGCATCGAAGGCGCGTACATCTCCTACCTGCCGCTGGGCCCGGTCCTGGCCGTGATGCCGTGGAACTTCCCCACCTGGCAGGTCATGCGTGGCGCGGTCAGCATCATCCTCGGCGGCAACACCTACGTGCTCAAGCACGCGCCAAACGTCATGGGCTGCGCCTATCAGCTGCGCGACGCCTGGCTGCAGGCCGGCCTGCCGGAAGGCGTGTTCGAGGTGCTGAACGTCGAGCCGCCGCTGGTCTCCAAGGCCATCGCCGATGACCGCATCGCCTCCATCGCCGTCACCGGCAGCGTCGGCGCGGGCGCCGCCATCGCCTCCCAGGCCGGTGCCGCGCTGAAGAAGTGTGTGCTGGAACTGGGCGGCTCCGACGCCTTCATCGTGCTCGCCGACGCCGACCTCGACGCCGCCGTGAAGGCCGCCGTCGCCAGCCGCTTCGGCAACTGCGGCCAGGTGTGCATCGCCGCCAAGCGCATGATCCTCGAAGAATCGATTGCCCCGGCCTTCACCGAGAAGCTGCTGGCTGCGGTGCAAGCGCTGAAGATCGGCGACCCGCTGGCGGACGACACCTTCGTCGGCCCGATGGCCCGCTTCGACCTGCGCGACGAGCTGGACGGCCAGGTACAACAGGCTATCGCCGACGGCGCCACCCTGCTGCTGGGCGGCCACAAGCTCGACGGCGAAGGCAACTACTACGCGCCGACCGTGCTGGCCAACGTGCAGCCGGGCAACACCGCGTTCAAGAAGGAAATCTTCGGCCCAGTCGCCTCGCTGATCGTCGCCCGTGACGCCGAGCACGCCCTGGAACTGGCCAACGACAGCGAGTTCGGCCTCTCCGGCGCGATCTGGACTGCCGACAAGGCCAAGGCCCAGCACATGGCCCGTCGCCTGGTCAGCGGTGGCGTGTTCATCAACGGCTTCTCCGCTTCCGATCCCCGCGTACCGATCGGCGGCGTGAAGAAGAGCGGCTTCGGTCGCGAGCTGTCGCACTTCGGCCTGCGCGAGTTCACCAACCCGCAGACCGTTTGGATCGACCGCAAGTAAGCCACGCTGAAAGCAGAAGGCCCCTCTATCGCCAAGCGGTAGCGGGGCCTTTTTCATGGGCGATGTACCGTGCGTTTCGTTCAAGGCAGAAGGGCCTTTGCAGGGGCAGACTTCTTGCTCGCGAACCGGACCGAAGTCCGACCTCAAGCCGTAGGGCGCATAGCCTGGAACAGGTTATCCGCCGGCTCATCCTTCGGCGGATAACGCTTGCGCGTTATGCGCCCTACAAGAACTTGAGGCGCTTCTGCATCAGGGCTTGGCCGCGCCCTTCTTCAGCTGCAGGAGCTCACGGGTGCTATGCCGCAGATTCTCCGCCAGGCTGCCCTGCTCGTTGAAGCAGTCCTCGACGAGCCAGCCGCCTGACGTACGATGCAACAGCAGGCCAAGGTCGCGGTCCTCCCCGGTCAGTGCATCCTTGAGCACCACCCGGGCTTTGATTCGCTCGTCGTCCACCGGGGCAAACTCCAGCGACTTCACCTTGATATCGCCCCAGTCCTGGCAATCACACAGCGGGTCGCCACCCAGGTAGCCCAGCTCGCCATCGGCGGCGTCCTGGTCGGCCTTCATCAGGGCGATCAGCGAGGCATCGTAGACGTCCTCCTCCTTCAGCGACTGGTTCGGCACGCCCGGCCCGTCCGGCGAATAGCTGGCGTACAACTGGCGCAGGAAGCGCTCCGCGCTGGCGGTGTCGACCGCCGACGTCGAAGCTGCGAGCGAAGTATCGAAGAGCGTCAGCAGGATCAGCGACAGGGCAAAGGCGGATCGCAGGAAGGCCATGGGGTTCTCCATCGGGCAGCCGTACATCATCGCCCGGCGCAGCCTCGAAAATCCGTGAAGTGGTTAAAGCTGCGGGCGATAGCCCTGGGCGAGCAGCCAGCCCTGGAAGGCTCGACGCCGTTCCGGCGGCAGGTCCGCCAGCACCTGGGCTTCCGGCTCCGTGCGCAGCCGCCGCAGCCAGGGCGCCAGCTCCAGGCCGTCGAGGTGCCAGATGCCCAGCGGCTGATCGGCGCTGACCACCACTTCCGCCTCATCGACGAACTCGCCCTTCAGGACCGGTGCACGCTCGATGCGCAGGCTGGCGAAATCCGCCGGCACGTGGCTCGGCTGCTCGTCCGGCCACCCGCGGCGCGCCTGCCAGAACGGCTGGCCACTCCACTGTTCTTCGCTGGCATAGAAGTCACGGCCAACGCGAGCGAAGCGCAGGAACAGCTGCTCGACCCGTTGCTGGTGGAAGCGCTTGGCCAGGGCCGCTCGCTCCGGCGCACGCAGCAGCGTGTTGATCACCAGCGGCGCCTGCAAGGCCGAGGACAGCGACTGGAAGATGCCATTGCCCGACAGCGGGTCCACCGCCATCGCCGCATCGCCCACGCGAATCCAGTTATCGCCGCAAGCCTCCAGGCAGAGGATCGCCGTACTGCTGCGGGCGTGCAGGTCCAGTTCGCGCTCCTCGGCATCCCCGAAAAATTGCCGGACCAGCCTCGACGCGCGGCGGCGCTCGCGGCAGTAGTCCAACAACTGCTCGCGGGGCGGCAACTGGCTGCTGGCGACGTCCAGGGTGAGCTGCCAGTAGCAGCGCCCATCCTCCAGCCGCGCCATCCACGCCCAGCCGTCGGGCAGGCTCTCCACCGCAGTCGCCAAAGGACCGGGCCCGCCCTGCCAGCGATTGAGCAGGCTGAGGGTTTCCGGGCCGCGCCGGGCTTTCATTCCCTTCTGGCTCAAGGGCGCCTGCCGTCCTCGCGCCTCGACCAGAAAAGCGCCCTGCACTTCCCGGCCGTTTTCGATTTTCACGCGCCAGCCGGGGCCGTCTTCCGCCACGCCCAGCACCTGGGCTTCGATCAGTTCGACGCCGGCCAACCGCAGGTCCTCGCGCAGTCCTGCATCGAAGCGCGGGCGGTCGAGGACACATTCGATGTTCTGCGCGCTTTCCACACCGTTCCAGTGCACGCGACGCTGTGAGGGTGGCGCGGCGCACTCCAGCGCATGCCGCAAGCCGGCATTGCGCAGGCCTTCGAGTACGCGCTGGGAGACACCTTCGACGGCGGCGAAGCGGCGCCATTCGCTGATCACTGTGACGGGATGACCGAGACGGCGCAGGCCGAGGGCGACGGCGGCTCCGGCGGGGCCGACGCCAAGAATCAGGATCGGGCGTTCACTCATGCTACGGAGGCCCTCACCCTAGCCCTCTCCCAGAGGGAGAGGGGACTGATCGGCGTGCATGGAGATTTCTGTTCACGCCGAGGGCTGCAGCAAAGTCTCAGAACTGAACGCCTGCAGAGGACGGCTCTCTCCCGGAGGGAGTCGGGACTGATCGGCGTGCATGGGAGTTTCTGCGCACGTAGAAGGCCGCGGGAAAATCTGCGTAATGAACGCTTGCAGAGGACGGCTCCCTCTCCCTCCGGGAGAGGGTTGGGGTGAGGGGAAAAAACTCGACCATGACTCACAAACTCACCTTCCGCTCGATCCCCCGAAAAGCTGCCCGCTCCCGCATCAGCTCAATGAGTTGCACATTGGAAAGCTCCGGTCGTTCCACCAGCAATGCCGCCAGATGCCCGCAAAAAGCCGCACACCCCAGGCTCGCCCCGGAACGCCCGGCCACCTTCACCGCCGCGCCAAAATCCGCCTGCGGACTATCCAGCCACGACCACTCTTTTTCACTGCAGCGCGCATCACCCGTCACTCGAATTACACCGGGATAGGCCGCTGGAAACACCGCTTCACCCCGCGCCGGGCTGGACGCACAAACGATCACGCCAGCTTCGACCAGTTCCGCCACGGCATCACGCAGGATTGGCCGATCCTGGCGCACGCCCAGGCTCAGGTTGATCACCCGCACGCCCTGCTCACCGAGCCAGTGCAGCGCGGCGGCGATCTGCAAGGGGCTGGTCACGCCGCGTTCGTCGAAGACCTGTGCGACAGACAGGCGAGCATCCGGCGCATGGGAAAGTATGGCTTCGCAAACTGCGCTTCCGTGGCCAAGGGCATCCACCTGGGATTCGCCTTCAGCATGGCCGGTGTCGGTGAGGAAGAAACGGCGCGCAGCGCTGACGCTCGCTGACTGCGACTCGGCAAAACCGCTATCGACCACCCCAACCCGCAGCTCAGGCCTCATGTCGTTGCACCGGCTGCGCTGCGCGCACGCGCATCTGTCCGTCCTGCAATTCCAGGTACAGGTCGGCGGCGGCCAACGTCGAAGTACGGTGGCTGATCAGCAATCGCGTACGCCCGGCAAACAACTGGTCGATGGCCGCGATCACCTCGCGCTCGGTGCTCTCGTCCACCTGCGACGTGGCCTCGTCCAGCACCAGGATCAGCGGGTCCTGCAGCAGCGCGCGGGCAATGGCGATGCGTTGCTTCTGCCCACCGGACAGCTGCTGGCCGCGCTCGCCCAGCGGGCTGTCGAGGCCTTCGGGCAGACTGGCGATCAGGCTATCCAGCTGCGCGGCGCGAGCGGCCTTCTCGATGGCCTCGCGGCTCGACTCGGGTGCGCTGTAGGCCAGGTTGTCAGCGAGGCTGCCGCGGAACAGCACGATGTCCTGGCTGACCACCGCCACGCGCCGGCGCAGGGCTTGCAGGTCGAGCTCGCGCAAGTCGACGCCGTCGAGCAGGATGCGCCCTTGGTCGGGGTCGTAGAAGCGCTGCAGCAGGTCGATCAGGGTGCTCTTGCCAACACCGGACGGGCCGCTCAGCGCGACCTTGAGGCCGGCGGGGATCACCGCCTGCACGTCCTGCAAAACAGCTTGCGCACGGCCCGGCCAGGCGTAGCTCAGGTTCTCCAGGCGCAGCTCGCCAATCGCAGGCATGGCCCGTGGAGTGACCGGTGAAACGATGCTGGCTTCCTCGCCGCGAAGTTCCATCACCCGGCCGAGACTGACCGTCATGCGCTGCAACGCGACATACAGGCCGAGCAGGCTCTGCACCGGCCCGATGGCCATGCCCAGGTACGTGGAAAAGGCGATCAGCGAACCCAGTTGCCAGGTGCCCTGCACCACCCAGTAACCGCCGACCAGGAAAGCGCAGGCACGGGACAGCGACATCAGCGTGCCCGGCACGGCCTGGGTGAAGAACTCGGTGAGTTGCAGGCGCAGCAACTGGCCCAGATAGCCCTGCCCCAGGCCTTCCAGGCGCCCGGCCTCGCGGTTCTGCTGGCCGGCGGACTGGATGAACTTCATCGCCGGCAAGGTCTCGACGAAGAACGACGAGAGGTCCGCCGAACGCTCGCGCAGCCCGCGCGCTTCGCGCTCGACCTTGCGCCGCATCCAGCGCAGCCAGAGCACGTCCAGGGGAATCAGCAGCGCCACCAGCAACGACAATTGCCAGGACAGCGTGAGCAGCAGTGCCAGCGCGCCGATCAGCCCGATCACGCTGGAGACGGCGGAGAACAGCGAGTCCACCGCGAAGCGCTGGATTTCCGCGACGTCGCCATCCAGCCGGGACATCAGGTCGCCGATGCGACGGCGGCCGAAGAAGCTCGGTGACAGGGTCTGCAGGTGGCGATAGAGCGCATCGCGCAGGGAGAACAGGATGCGCCCGGACAGCCGCGTGTGCAGGAAGCGGTTGAGCCCGGACAGCGCGGTACCTACCAGACCGACGACGATCATCGCCACGGCCACCGTCACCAGCACCGGGAAGTTCTTCGCCAGCAGGCCGTCGTCGATCAGCGTCTTGGTCAGCCAGGGCTGTGCCAGCACCAGCAGGGACGCGCAGAACGACAATCCGAGAAGCCCGGCAATCGCCAGTTTGTGCGGCTTCACGAAGCCGTACAGCCAGCGCAGCGAAGCCTTGAGTTGCTGCGGGTCTTCGCTGTCGATCAGGCGGGTGAAGAACATCAGCCCACCTTGAGTTGCTTGAGCTTGCGGTACAGCGTGGCGCGGCTGATGCCCAGCGCGTCGGCGGCGGCGGAGACGTTGCCCTGGTGACGTTCCAGCGCCTGGCGGATCAGCTCCAGTTCGTTCTCGCGGATGCTGCCGCTCTGCGGGCGTTCGCCGACGCTGAGTTCGTCCAGGGTGCTGTCGGGCAAGTGGTCGAGACTCAGTTCCTCCTCGCCCTCCTCGCGCATGGCCAGCGCGGTGCGCAGGACCATTTCCAGCTGGCGGATGTTGCCCGGCCAATGGTATTCGCGCAGCAGGCCGAGCAGTTCGGCGGAGAGTTTCACCTTGGGTGCGCCCAGGCGTGCCAGTAGACCTCTGGCGAGCTCGGCAAGGTCGTCGCGTTCGCGCAGCGCCGGCAGCTTCACGCTGATGCCGTTGACGCGGTAGTAGAGGTCCTCGCGGAAGTGCTTTTCTTCTACCAGGCGTTTGAGGTCACGGTGGGTGGCGCAGATCAGCGCGACGTCGATGTCCTGCTCTTCGCCGGCGCCCAGCGGCGCTACCTTGCGTTCCTGTAGCACGCGCAGCAGTCGCGCCTGCAGTGCCAGCGGCATATCGCCGATTTCGTCGAGGAACAGCGTGCCGCCGTGGGCCTGTTGCAGCCGGCCGACCATGCCGCCACGCCGCGATCCGGTGAAAGCGCCGTCGCGATAGCCAAACAGTTCGGACTCGATCAGGCCCTCTGGAATCGCCGCGCAGTTCACCGCGACGAAGGGCTTGTCGCTGCGCGCGCTGGCCTGGTGCAGGGCGCGGGCCACCACTTCCTTGCCGCTGCCGGTTTCGCCCAGCAGCAGTACCGGCAGTTCGTTCACCAGCCCCTGGCGTGCCATGCGCAGAGCGCGGGCGTAGCGCGGGTGATTGCCGGCAAGGGCTTCAAGTTCGGGACCGGCCGCCGGGCGCGGCGCGCGTGCACTGACCGGCACCGCATGGCTGCGCAGCGGTGCCTGCAGGGTTTTGTAGAACAGCTCGCCCTTGGGCGTCTGCAGGCTGCCCACGCCGCCCTGGTAAAGCCGCGCAATAAGCTGCTCGCCGCGCAGGCCGAGGAAGTCTTCGCTACGCCGACCGACGAGGGATTCACGGTTGGCGCCGAGCAGTTGGCAGGCCTGCCCGCTGACGGCCAGCACCTTGCCGTCCAGCCCCAGCGCCAGCAGGCCTTGCCAAGCTGAGTCGAGGTACTGGCGACGGTAATGGAAGGCGATCACCACCTGCCCCGGATGGCTGACGGCGAACAGCCGAGCCTCGATCTGGAACACCGCGAGGCTGAGCAACGAGAGGCTTTCCCGCGGGCCGGAAAGCGGTCCTTCGCGGGTCATGTCGAGCACGCCAAGCAACGTGCCCTGCGGCCCTTCAATCGGCACCGAGGTACAGGAGAAACGGCTCAGGCGGTCGAGGAAGTGTTCGCCACAATCGATCTGCGTGGCGCGCCTTTCCACCAGCGCGGTACCCAGCGCATTGGTGCCGCGCGAGGCTTCGCTCCAGCAGGCGCCCTGGACGATGTCGGCCAGGCCCTTGCTCTGCATGCGCTCGCGCGCGCCTTCGACGGAAAGAATGGTGGCGTCGGCGTTGGCCAGGATGATCACGCCGTCGTGGCCCTGGCGCTGTTGCAGGTAATCGAGCTCGGGAGTTGCCGCGTCCAGCAACAGGCGGTTGCCGGCCAGCAGCACGTCGGGTTTGACCCGTGTATCGAGCCCATGCTCGGTGCCGTTGGAGCAGTCCAGGCCATGGCCCAGGCTGCGCCGCCAGGAAGCGTCGATCTCCTCGCGGAGCACGCCGCTGGGTACTTCGCCCTCCTGTTGCAGGTGTTCACGGGCAAGGTGGGCTTCGCGCAGCAGGTCGCTGTTTATTGTTCTTGTGGTCATGCATCGCTCCGGTAGGTTCCGCGCCCTCTTTGAGGGCACGGAACTCGCAGGCTGGTCAGGGCTGTGTACACCCGCTGGCGGCGTCCGTAAAGGGGAAGCCCCCGGTAGGAAGGTTAGTCCTCAGACGCGAGGCAATTCCCGCGCCAGAGAAGCTTGCCGGACCTTTCCAAAACCTTCCTACGCCGCATTCGCGTTGTATTGACAGTGACCCAAGGCAGGTTTACGTTAACGTAAAGGTAAACAACCAGGCAAGAGCATTCCATGTCCACGACCTACACCATCTCCGAGCTGGCCCGCGAACTGGATGTCACCACCCGAGCCATTCGCTTCTACGAGGAGCAAGGCATGCTCAGCCCCGAGCGCCGTGGCCAGGAGCGCATCTACAGCGCCAAGGACCTGGTGGCGCTGAAGCTGATCCTGCGCGGCAAGCGCATCGGCTTCTCGCTGGCCGAGTGCAAGGAACTGATCGACCTCTACGACCCCAGCAGCGGCAACACCAGGCAGCTGCAGACCTTCCTCGACAAGATCACCGCGCGCCGCGCGCAGCTGGAACAGCAACTGCTCGACATCGAGCAGATGAAACTGGAACTGGACACGGCCGAGGAGCGCTGCCTGGCGGCCATGGCCGAGACCGACAAACCCCGCAAGCAGCGCGCCACGAGCTGATCTCGCCGCCCTGCCCGCTCTCTCATCCGATTACAAATACAAGTACAGGTGATTCCATGAGCTACCCCTCCCTCAACTTCGGCCTCGGCGAAACCATCGACATGCTGCGCGAGCAGGTGCAGGGCTTCGTCGCCAGCGAACTCGCCCCGCGCGCCGCGCAGATCGATGCGGACAACCTGTTCCCCATGGACATGTGGAAGAAGTTCGGCGACATGGGCCTGCTCGGCATCACCGTCGCGGAGGAATATGGCGGCGCCAACATGGGTTACCTGGCCCACGTCATCGCCATCGAGGAAATCAGCCGTGGCTCGGCGTCGGTCGGCCTGTCCTACGGCGCGCACTCCAACCTGTGCGTCAACCAGATCAAGCGCAACGGCTCGGCCTCCCAGAAGGCCAAGTACCTGCCCAAGCTGATCAGCGGCGAGCACATCGGCGCCCTGGCCATGAGCGAGCCCAACGCCGGCTCCGACGTCGTATCGATGAAGCTGCGTGCCGAGAAGCGCGGCGACCGCTTCGTTCTCAATGGCAGCAAGACCTGGATCACCAACGGCCCGGACGCCAACACCTACGTGATCTACGCCAAGACCGAGCCGGAAAAGGGCGCCCACGGCATCACCGCATTCATCGTCGAGCGCGACTGGAAAGGCTTCAGCCGTGGCAGCAAGTTCGACAAGCTGGGCATGCGCGGCTCGAACACCTGCGAGCTGTTCTTCGATGACGTGGAAGTTCCGGAAGAAAACGTGCTGGGCGCGGTCAACGGCGGCGTGAAGGTGCTGATGAGCGGCCTGGACTACGAGCGCGTGGTCCTCGCCGGCGGCCCGATCGGCATCATGCAGGCCTGCATGGACGTGATCGTTCCCTACATCCACGACCGCAAGCAGTTCGGCCAGAGCATCGGTGAGTTCCAGCTGATCCAGGGCAAGGTCGCCGACATGTACACCCAGCTCAACGCCAGCCGCGCCTACCTCTATGCCGTGGCCCAGGCCTGTGACCGTGGCGAGACCACCCGCAAGGACGCCGCCGGGGTGATTCTCTACACCGCCGAACGCGCGACCCAGATGGCCCTGGACGCCATCCAGATCCTCGGCGGCAATGGCTACATCAACGAATTCCCCACCGGCCGCCTGCTGCGCGACGCCAAGCTCTACGAGATCGGCGCCGGCACCAGCGAAATCCGCCGCATGCTGATCGGCCGCGAGCTGTTCAACGAGACCCGCTGATCCTGTTCTTGTAGGAGCGAGCTTGCTCGCGAACCGGCCCCGCTACGGAGGTTGTTCGCGAGCAAGGGCTAGGCGCCCCCCTCGCTCCTACAGATCCCTTCCCGCTCGTGGAGACGCCATGACCATCCTCGGCACCCAACTCAACACCCGTTCCCCGGAATACGCCGCCAACGCCGCGACCATGCTGGAGAACGTCCAGGACCTGCGCGCCGTCCTCGGCCGCGTCCACGAAGGCGGCGGCGCCGCCGCCCAGGCCAAGCACACTGCGCGCGGCAAGCTGCTGGTGCGCGAGCGCATCAACCGCCTGCTCGACGCCGGCTCGCCCTTCCTCGAAGTCTCCGCCCTCGCCGCCCATGAGGTGTACGGCGAAGACGTCGCCGCCGCCGGCGTGGTCGCCGGCATAGGCCGCGTGGAAGGCGTGGAATGCATGATCGTCGGCAACGACGCCACGGTGAAAGGCGGCAGCTACTACCCGCTGACCGTGAAGAAGCACCTGCGCGCCCAGACCATCGCTCAGCAGAACCGCCTGCCGTGCATCTATCTGGTGGACTCGGGCGGCGCCAACCTGCCGCGCCAGGACGAGGTGTTCCCCGACCGCGAACACTTCGGCCGCATCTTCTTCAACCAGGCCAACATGAGCGCCCAGGGCATCCCGCAGATCGCCGTAGTGATGGGTTCCTGCACCGCCGGCGGCGCCTACGTGCCGGCGATGAGCGACGAGACCATCATGGTGCGCAACCAGGCCACCATCTTCCTCGCCGGCCCGCCGCTGGTAAAAGCCGCCACCGGTGAAGTGGTGAGCGCCGAGGACCTGGGTGGCGCCGACGTGCACTGCAAGACCTCGGGCGTCGCCGACCACTACGCCGAGGACGACGAACACGCGCTGGCCATCGCCCGCCGCTGCATCGCCAACCTCAACTGGACCAAGCAGGGCAAGCTCAACACCCGTGCCCCGCGCGCGCCGCTGTACGCCGCCGACGAGCTGTACGGCGTGATCCCGGTGGACAGCAAGCAGCCCTTCGACGTGCGCGAGATCATCGCGCGGCTGGTCGACGGCAGCGAATTCGACGAGTTCAAGGCACTGTTCGGCACCACCCTGGTGTGCGGCTTCGCCCACCTGCACGGCTACCCGGTAGCGATCCTCGCCAACAACGGCATCCTCTTCGCCGAGGCCGCGCAGAAAGGCGCGCACTTCATCGAACTGGCCTGCCAGCGCGGCATCCCGCTGGTGTTCCTGCAGAACATCACCGGCTTCATGGTCGGCCAGAAGTACGAGGCCGGCGGCATCGCCAAGCACGGCGCCAAGCTGGTCACCGCGGTGGCCTGCGCCCAGGTGCCGAAGTTCACCGTGATCATCGGCGGCAGCTTCGGCGCCGGTAACTACGGCATGTGCGGCCGCGCCTACGACCCGCGCTTCCTGTGGATGTGGCCCAACGCGCGGATCGGCGTGATGGGTGGCGAACAGGCTGCCGGCGTGCTGGCCCAGGTCAAGCGCGAGCAGGCCGAACGCGCCGGCAACGCGCTGTCCGCCGAGGACGAGGCGAAGATCAAGGCGCCGATCCTCGAACAGTACGAGCGCCAGGGTCACCCCTACTACTCCAGCGCCCGCCTGTGGGACGACGGCGTGATCGATCCGGCGCAGACCCGAGACGTGCTCGGCCTCGCCCTCTCCGCCTCGCTCAACGCGCCTGTCGAAGCGACCCGCTTCGGCGTCTTCCGCATGTAAGGCCGCTGCCATGACCGACTATCAGACTTTCTCCTTTGAGAGCATCGAGCTCGATATCGACCCGCGCGGCGTCGCCAGCCTGTGGCTGAACCGCCCGGAGAAGAACAACGCCTTCAACGCCCAGACCCTCTTCGAGCTGATCCAGGCGCTGGGCGCCGTGGCCAACGACGACCGCGTACGCCTCGTCGTGCTGCGCGGCCGTGGCCGCCACTTCTGCGGCGGCGCGGACCTGGCGTGGATGCAGGAGTCCGTGAAGCTGGACTACCAGGGCAACCTGAACGACGCCCAGCAGCTCGCGGAGTTGCTCTACAACCTGCACCAGCTGAAGAAGCCGACCCTCGCCATCGTCCAGGGCGCGGCGTTTGGCGGTGGTGTCGGACTGGCCGCCTGCTGCGACATGGTGCTGGCCGCCGAGGATGCGCAGTTCTGCCTGTCCGAAGTGCGCATCGGCCTGATCCCGGCGACCATCGGCCCGTTCGTCACCAAGGCCATCGGCCAGCGCGCCGCGACTCGCTACGCCATGACCGCCGAACGTTTCAGCGGCATCCGTGCCCGCGAGCTGGGCCTGGTCGACGAGCACTATCCGGCCGCCGAACTGGACGATGAGGCCGAGGCCTGGATCGCCAACCTGATGAACAACAGCCCGGCGGCGCTGGTCGCCTGCAAGGCGCTGTTCCAGGAAATCGGCGCCGGCGAACTCACCCCCGAACGCCGCCGCTACACCGAAGCCGCCATCGCCCGCATCCGCATCAGCCCCGAGGGGCAGGAAGGGCTGCACGCCTTCCTGGAAAAACGCAAACCGGCCTGGCAGGAGCAAGTCTGATGAAGAAGATCGATACCCTGCTGGTGGCCAACCGCGGCGAAATCGCCTGCCGCGTGATGCGCACCGCCAAGGCCCTGGGCCTGACTACCGTGGCCGTACACAGCGCCACCGACCGCAACGCCCGCCACGTCGAAGAGGCGGACATCGCCATCGACCTGGGCGGCGCCAAGCCGGCTGAAAGCTACCTGCGCGCGGACGCCGTGCTTGCCGCCGCGAAAGCTGCCGGCGCCCAGGCCATCCACCCCGGCTACGGCTTCCTCTCGGAGAACGCCGGGTTTGCCCGCGCCTGCGAAGAGGCCGGGCTGATCTTCCTCGGCCCGCCGGCCAGCGCCATCGACGCCATGGGCAGCAAGTCCGCCGCCAAGGCGCTGATGGAAACCGCCGGCGTGCCGCTGGTGCCCGGCTACCACGGCGAGGCGCAGGACTACGCCACCTTCCAGCGCGAAGCCCAGCGCATCGGCTACCCGGTGCTGCTCAAGGCCGCCGCCGGTGGCGGTGGCAAAGGCATGAAGGTCGTCGAGCGCGAAGCCGAACTGGCCGAGGCGCTGGAGTCCGCCCAGCGTGAAGCGCAGTCCGGCTTCGGCGACTCGCGCATGTTGGTGGAGAAGTACCTGACCAAGCCGCGCCACGTGGAAATCCAGGTGTTCGCCGACCAGCACGGCCACTGTCTGTACCTCAACGAACGCGACTGCTCGATCCAGCGCCGCCACCAGAAAGTCGTCGAGGAAGCGCCCGCTCCGGGCCTCTCCGCCGAGCTGCGCGCCGCCATGGGCGAGTCCGCTGTACGCGCGGCCCAGGCCATCGGCTACGTCGGCGCCGGCACCGTGGAGTTCCTCTACGACGAAGGCAGCGGCCAGTTCTTCTTCATGGAAATGAACACCCGCCTGCAGGTGGAACACCCGGTCACCGAAGCCATCACCGGCCTCGACCTGGTCGCCTGGCAGATTCGCGTCGCCCGTGGCGAGCCGCTGCCGATCACCCAGGAACAGGTTCCGCTGAACGGCCACGCCATCGAAGTGCGCCTCTACGCCGAAGACCCCGAAGGCGGCTTCCTGCCCGCCAGCGGCCATCTCGCGCTGTACCGCGAACCCGCCGCCGGCCCCGGCCGTCGCACCGACAGCGGCATCCGCGAGGGCGACGACATCTCGCCGTTCTACGACCCGATGCTGGCCAAGCTGATTGCCTGGGGCGAGAACCGCGAGGAAGCGCGCCAGCGCCTGCTGTCGATGCTGGCGGAAACCGCAGTCGGCGGCTTCAAGACCAACCTGGCCTTCCTGCGCCGCGTGCTGGCCCACCCGGCCTTCGCCGAGGGCGAACTGGACACCGGCTTCATCGCCCGTTACCAGGACACCCTGCTGCCCGCTCCGACCGCACTGCCCGAGCGCTTCTGGCAACTGGCCGGCGAAGCCTGGGTGCAAAGCGAAGCCGCCCGCGTGCGCGGCGATGACGCCCATTCGCCCTGGTCCGCCCAGAGCGGCTGGCGCAGCGGCCTGCCGGGCGAGACCGACCTGCACCTGCTGGCCAAGGGTGAATCGCAAGTGGTGCGCCTGCGCCATGCCGATGGGCAGCGCATCGCCCAGCTCGATGGTCAGTGGCTGGACGTGAAGGACGGCGAGATTCGCCGCCGCCATCAGGTGATCCGCCGTGGCGACAGCCTCTATCTGGAGTGGAACGGTGAGTTGGTCAACGTGCAGCGTTTCGACGCCATCGCCGAGGCCGAAGCCGCGCATTCGCACCAGGGCGGCCTGGGCGCGCCGATGAACGGCAGCATCGTGCGCATCCTGGTCGAACCCGGCCAGAGCGTCGAAGCCGGCGCCGCGCTGGTGGTGCTCGAAGCGATGAAGATGGAACACAGCATTCGCGCGCCGCACGCCGGCGTGGTGAAATCGCTGTATTGCAGCGAAGGCGAGCTGGTGTCGGAAGGCACGGCGCTGGTCGAACTGGAAGAAGCGCCGGCCTGACGCCGGCTTTTGTAGGGCGCATAACGCGCCAGCGTTATCCGCCGCGAGACAACGGCGGATAACGCGTTCCGCTTTATGCGCCCTACTTGGCTGATTGATGCCTAAACAACTTTTGTAGGAGCGAGCTTGCTCGCGAACCCGCTTCACTCCGATCCCTTCGGGTGCAATGCGTTCGCGAGCAAGCTCGCTCCTACAGGAAGAGCCGCCCTTCGCACGAATCCAACGAGGACAAGTCATGACCCTGCCCCAATCCGTCCGTTTGGTCGAAGTCGGCCCGCGCGACGGCCTGCAGAACGAGAAACAACCCATCGCCGTGGCCGACAAGGTTCGCCTCGTCGATGACCTCACCGCCGCCGGCCTGGGCTACATCGAAGTCGGCAGCTTCGTCTCGCCCAAGTGGGTGCCGCAGATGGCCGGTTCGGCGGAAGTCTTCGCCGGCATCCAGCAGAAGGCCGGCGTCACCTACGCCGCCCTGGCGCCGAACCTCAAGGGCTTTGAGGCCGCGCTGGAATCGCAAGTGAAGGAAGTCGCGGTGTTCGCCGCCGCCTCCGAGGCCTTCTCGCAGAAGAACATCAACTGTTCCATCAAGGAGAGCCTGGAGCGCTTCGTGCCGATCATGGAAGCGGCGCGCCAGCACGGTGTGCGCGTGCGCGGCTACGTCTCCTGCGTGCTTGGTTGCCCCTACCAGGGCGAGGTGGACGTGGCGCAGGTCGCCGCCGTCGCCGAAGAACTGCACGCCATGGGCTGCTACGAAGTCTCACTGGGCGACACCATCGGCGTCGGCACCGCCGGCGCCACCCGGCACATGTTCGACGTCGTCGGCCAGCGCGTACCGCGCGCGCAACTGGCCGGGCACTTCCATGACACCTACGGCCAGGCCACGGCGAACATCTACGCCAGCCTGCTGGAAGGCATCGCCGTGTTCGACAGCTCGGTCGCAGGCCTCGGCGGCTGCCCCTACGCCAAGGGCGCCACCGGCAACGTCGCCACCGAAGACGTGCTCTACCTGCTCAACGGCCTGGGCATCCACACCGGCATCGACCTGGACAAGCTGATCGACGCCGGCCAGCGCATCTGCGCCGTGCTCGACAAGCCCAACGGCTCGCGGGTGGCCAAGGCGCAGTTGTCCAAACGCTAAGGCGCCTGCCTGAACCTGTAGGAGCGAGCTTGCTCGCGAACACCCCCGCTGCGGGCCCGGTTCGCGAGCAAGGACCAGGCGCCCCTCGCTCCTACAAAAGCCTTCCGCTTCTCCTACATCTCGGCGTCCCGTGCCACACTGGTTCGAAAGAAAAACCGGACGGACGCCCAAGATGACCCCATTGTGGACCCCCTCCCCCGAACGCATCGCCGCCACCCGCATGGACGCCTTCCGCCGCAAGGTGGCGCAGCAGCATGGGCTCGACCTGCCCGACTATGCCGCCCTGCACGCCTGGAGCATCGCCGAGCGCGAGGCCTTCTGGATGGCCATCGTCGATACCTTCGGCGTGCAATTCCACGAGGCGCCCACGGCGGTCCTCGAGGAAGGCCCGGAAATGCCCGATGCGCGCTGGTTCCCCGGCGCCACCCTGAACTTCGCCGAACATCTGCTGCGCCGCCGCGACCACCAGCCGGCTCTGATCGCCATCAGCGAGGACGAGCGCCGCGAGGTGATCAGCCACGCCGAACTGGCCGCACAGGTCGCCGGCCTGCAACGCGCGCTGCGTGAAGCCGGCGTGGGCGTCGGCGACCGCGTCGCGGCCTTCATGCCCAACACCTGGCAGACCGTGGTCGGCATGCTCGCCACCACCAGCCTCGGCGCTACCTGGTCGAGCTGCTCGCCGGACTTCGGCACCCAGGGCGTGATCGACCGCTTCGGCCAGATCGAACCCAAGGTGCTGATCGCTTGCGCCGGCTACCGCTACGCCGGCAAGGTGCTGGACCTGACCGCCAAGCTCAACGAAATCCTTGCCCAGCTGCCGAGCCTGGAGCAGTTGCTGATCGTCCCCTACGCCAACGGCCACGCCCGCCGCACGGACTTCCAGACCCCGGCGCGGGTCAGCCTCTGGCAGGACTTCTTCCACAGTGGCGGCGAGCCCGTGTTCACCCCGGTGCCGTTCGACCACCCTCTGTACATCCTCTACTCCTCCGGCACCACCGGCGTGCCAAAATGCATCGTGCATGGCGCTGGCGGCGTGCTGCTGCAGCACCTGAAAGAACACGGCCTGCACGTCGACCTGAGCCAGGACGACACGCTGTTCTACTACACCACCTGCGGCTGGATGATGTGGAACTGGCTGGTCTCCGGCCTGGCCGTCGGCGCCACGCTGGTGCTCTATGACGGCTCGCCCTTCCACCCCGGCCCGGAACGGCTGATGGACCTGATCGACGCCGAACACATCAGCGTCTTCGGTACCAGCGCCAAATACATCGCCGCGCTGGAAAAGGCCAATGTGCGACCGCGCCTGACCCACTCGCTGGAACGACTGAAGGCGCTCCTCTCCACCGGCTCACCGCTGGCCCATGAGAGCTTCGACTACGTCTACCGCGATGTGAAAGCCGACCTCTGCCTGTCGTCGATTTCCGGCGGCACCGACATCGTTTCCTGCTTCGCCCTCGGCAACCCGACTGCGCCGGTGTGGCGCGGCGAGCTGCAATGCAAGGGCCTGGGCATGGCGGTGGAAGTCTGGGGCGAGGCCGGCAAACCGGTGCGCGGCGAGAAAGGCGAGCTGGTCTGCGTACGGCACTTCCCGTCAATCCCGGCGGGCTTCTGGAACGACGAGAACAACGAGAAATTCCTTGATGCCTACTTTGCCACCTTCCCTGGCGTCTGGGCCCATGGCGACTACGCCGAGGAAACCGAACACGGCGGCCTGGTGATCCACGGTCGCTCCGACGCCGTACTCAACCCCGGCGGCGTACGCATCGGTACCGCGGAAATCTACCGCCAGGTGGAAAAGATCGAGCAGGTGCTGGAGTCCATCGCCATCGGCCAGGACTGGCAGGGCGACGTGCGCGTGGTGTTGTTCGTACGCCTGCGCGAAGGCGTGGAGCTCGATGAAACGCTGCAGGAGCGCATCCGCCAGACCATCCGCAGCAACACCACGCCGCGCCACGTGCCGGCGAAGATACTTGCGGTGACGGATATCCCCCGCACCATCAGCGGCAAGATCGTCGAACTGGCGGTGCGCAACGTCGTGCATGGGCAACCGGTGAAGAACACCGATGCGCTGGCCAATCCGCAGGCGCTGGAGTTGTTCAGGGATCGGAAGGAGCTGGAGAGCTGAACTGGTGGTTGGGTAGAGGCACAGCATGGGTATCGCTTCGCGATACCCATCCTACGAGAACCCAACCCACGGCATGCGCCTGCGATCGCCACATGAGACGCTCATACATAAGCAGACAGACCTCCGGATGCGTGGTCCGGAGGCCGTTGTGTAGGATGGGTGGAGCGAAGCGATACCCATCAATCCCGGAACGGGTTACTCGTCCAGCGACTCGGTACCCAGCTCGTCCCACACCGCTTCGGCAAGGTGGAAGGTAGCGTTGGCGGCGGGGATGCCGCAGTAGATCGCGCTCTGCAGCAGCACTTCCTTGATCTCCTCGCGGGTCACGCCATTGTTGCGCGCGGCGCGCAGGTGCAGCTTGAGTTCGCCCTCGCGGTTCATGCCGATCAGCATGGCGATGGTGATCAGGCTGCGTGTATGGCGCGGCAGGCCGGGGCGGGTCCAGATGTCACCCCAGGCGTGGCGGGTGATCATTTCCTGGAACTCTTCGTTGAAGTCTGTGCGCTTCTCCAGGCTGCGGTCGACATGGGCATCGCCCAGCACCGCGCGGCGGACCTGCATGCCGGCTTCGTAGCGTTCTTTCTCGTCCATCTCTAACTCCGATGTTGGCCTGTAGGACCGAGGGGGGCGCCTGGCCCTTGCTCGCGAACAAACCCCGCAGGGGGGCCTGGGTTCGCGAGCAAGCTCGCTCCTACGAAAAGCAAAAGCCGTTATGCGCGCAGGAAGGCCAGCACACGCTGGCTGAAGGCATCGCCGGCCTGCACGTTGGACAGGTGCGCGGCGCGGAACTCCACCAACTCGGCAGCAGGAATGCGCGCCTGCAGGAAGCGGCCGTCCTCGGTGGTGGTCACCGGGTCGGCGGCGCCGCAGACCACCAGGGTCGGTGCGCTGATCGCGCCGATCTCGCCACGGAAATCGGCGTCACGCACAGCGGCGCAGTTGGCCGCGTAACCTTCCGGCGAGGTCTGCGCCAGCATGCCGACGATGGCCTCGACCTTGCCCGGCTCAGCCTCGGCGAAATCGGCAGTGAACCAGCGCGAGATGGAGGCATCGCGCAGGTTGCGCATCGCCTCGGCCCCACCGCTGAGCACGGTGTCGATGCGCGGGTTCCAGACGTCCGGCGTACCGATCTTGGCGGCGGTGTTGCAAAGCACCAGCCGCGAGAGGCGCTCCGGCGCATGGATGCCCAGCCATTGGCCGATCAGACCGCCCATGGACAGGCCGCAGAAATGCGCACGCGGGATGTCCAGCGCGTCCAGCAGCGCCAGCACGTCGCGGCCGTTCTGCTCGACGCTGTAGGGGCCGGGGGTGACCAGCGAAGCGCCGTGGCCACGGGTGTCATAGCGCAGCACGCGGAAGTGTTCGGCGAAGGCCGCGACCTGCGCGTCCCACATGTGCAGGTCGGTGCCCAGGGAGTTGGACAGCACCAGCACCGGCGCACCGGCCGGGCCGTCCAGTTGATAGTTCAGGTCGCCATCGGCGAGATGTACGGCAGGCATGCAAAGCTCCTATCGCGACTGTTATCGCAAAGCCAGTTATCGCAAAGAAAGGTCTTGATGTTCGGCCAGCGCGCGCTCAACCCAGCGACGCGCCTGGCCCAGGTAATGGGCGGGATCGAGCAGGCGATCCAGCTCCTCGGCATTCAATTGCGCGGCAACCTCGGCATTGCCGCCGAGCACGCTGCGCAGGTGTGCGCCCTCCTTCACCGCCTGCTTGCAGCACTGCTCCACCAGATGGTGGGCGGCATCACGGCCGATGCGCTGGGCCAGGGCGATGCTCACGGCTTCGGCGAGCACCAGGCCGCGGGTCAGATCGAGGTTGGCGAGCATATGCTGGGCATCGACTTCCAGGCCCGGCACAAGGGACAACGCCTGTTGCAGCGAACCGGAAACCAGGCAGCACAACTCCGGCAGGCTTTCCCATTCGGCGTGCCACAGGCCGAGGCTGCGTTCGTGCTCCTGCGGCATGGCGGAGAACAGCGTCGAGACCAATCCCGGCGCACGGGTGGCCGCGCCGATCAGCACGGCAGCGCCCACCGGATTGCGCTTGTGCGGCATGG
Source organism: Pseudomonas sp. AU11447 (assembly GCF_001672555.2). Taxonomy (NCBI): domain Bacteria; kingdom Pseudomonadati; phylum Pseudomonadota; class Gammaproteobacteria; order Pseudomonadales; family Pseudomonadaceae; genus Pseudomonas; species Pseudomonas sp. AU11447. The sequence goes on from NZ_LZDG02000077.1 coordinate 62,879, forward strand.
TGGAGGAGCCACCCTTGCCCGGTGCAGAAGGCTCGAAGACTTCGCCGGCTTCGGTCTGCATCAGCAGGCTGAGGTCGCGGCCCAGTTTGCCGAGGCTGCCGGCGACCAGGCCAAGCAGGCTGGCGAACTCCACCAGCCGGTCGCGCTGGGTGTGCCAGGGTTGCTCGGGCAGTTGCAGGCCCAGTTCTTCAGCGAGTGCTTCGGCCACGGCAAAGCCTTGTTCCCCCAGCGCGGCGAGGCTGCCGGAGGCGCCGCCGAACTGCAGGCACAGCAAGCGCGGTTTGAGTTCGTTCAGGCGCTGGCGATGGCGGGTGATCGCACCCAGCCAGCCGGCGATCTTCATGCCGAGCGTGACCGGCGTGGCGTGTTGCAGCCAGGTGCGGCCGACCATGGGCGTGCCGGCGTGGGCTTGTGCCTGAACGGCGAGCGCGTCGGCCAACTGGGCGAGATCACTCTCCAGCAACTCGATGGCGGCACGCAGTTGCAGGACCAGTCCGGAATCCATGGCGTCCTGGCTGGTGGCGCCCAGATGCACATGGCGCTCGGCCTCGGCGTCCTCGGCGGCGATGCGCTTGCCTAGCGCCTTCACCAGCGGGATCGCGGAATTACCGGCGCTGCAGATGGCCTGGGCCAGTGCCTCGAAATCGTAGAGTTCGGCGCGACAGGCAGCGGTGATGGGTGCCACCGCGTTCGCCGGGATCACGCCAACACGGGCCTCGGCACGAGCCAGGGCGGCCTCGAAGTCGAGCATGCCCTGCACCCGGCCGTGGTCGCTGAAGATCGCGCGCATGGCGGGCTGGGTGAAGTAGGCGTCGAACAGAAGGTTGGTGCTCACGAGGCAGCTCCGGAGATCGGCGGGCGTTGTCGGGACAGTATGACCGGAGAGTGGCTACCTGTAGGAGCGAGCTTGCTCGCGAACCCGACCCCGCCGCGGGGTTTGTTCGCGAGCAAGCTCGCTCCTACGAAGAGCTATACGCGCTCGACGACCAGCGCCACGCCCTGCCCTACGCCCACGCACATGGTGCACAGGCCGAGCTTGCCACCAGACTTCTGCAACTGATGCACCGCTGTCAGCACCAGCCGTGCCCCGCTGGCGCCCAGCGGATGGCCGAGGGCGATGGCGCCGCCGTTGGGATTCACCCGCGCGTCGTCATCGGCGACGCCGAGATCACGAGTGACTGCCAGCCCCTGTGCAGCAAAGGCTTCATTCAGCTCGATGACATCGAACTGATCCATCGACAGATTCAGGCGCTCCAGCAGCTTGCGCACCGCCGGCACCGGGCCGATGCCCATCACCCGTGGCGCGACGCCGGCGCTGGCCATGCCGAGTACTTTCGCACGCGGCGTCAGGCCGTGTTTCTTCACCGCTTCGGCACTGGCGATGATCAGCGCCACGGCGCCGTCGTTGACGCCCGAGGCGTTGCCGGCGGTGACGGTCTTGCCTTCGCCGTTGACCGGCTTGAGCTTGGCCAGCGCTTCCAGGGTGGTATCCGGGCGCGGATGCTCGTCGGTGTCGACCACGGTCTCGCCCTTGCGACCCTTGATCACCACCGGGACGATTTCCTCGGCGAAGTAACCGTTGGCCTGGGCGATGCCGGCACGCTGCTGGCTGCGCAGGGAGAAGGCATCCTGGTCGGCGCGGTTGACGTTGTAATCGTCGGCCACGTTGTCGGCGGTCTGCGGCATGGCGTCCACGCCGTACTGCGCCTTCATCAGCGGGTTGATGAAGCGCCAGCCGATGGTGGTGTCTTCGATCTTCTGGCCACGACCGAAGGCGCTGTCGGCCTTGCCCATCACGTAGGGCACACGGGACATGGACTCCACGCCGCCGGCGATGACCAGTTCGGCCTCACCACTGGCGATGGCGCGGAAGGCGGTGCCTACCGCGTCCAGGCCCGAGGCGCAGAGACGGTTGAGGGTCACGCCCGGCACGCTCTCCGGCAGGCCCGCCAGCAGCAGCGCCATGCGCGCGACGTTGCGGTTGTCCTCGCCGGCCTGGTTGGCGCAGCCGAGGTAGACCTCGTCCAGCGCGGCCCAGTCGACCTGCGGATTGCGCTCCACCAGCGCCTTCACCGGCACGGCGGCGAGGTCGTCGGCGCGCACACCGGCCAGCGAGCCGCCGAAGCGGCCGATGGGCGTGCGCACGGCATCGCAGATGAAGACGTCGCGGCTCATTCCTCACCTCCCAGCTGACCGTGGGCGGCGGCAGTGCGAGCTTCCAGGGCACGCAGGGCGGTCAGTTCGATCTCGTTCGGGGCGACGGTTTCGCTCACCTGCTCGGCGAAGCGGATCGCCCAGCCGGTGTTCTCGACCACCTGCTCGCGGGTCACGCCCGGGTGCAGCGAGGTGACGATGAATTCGTTGCTGCCCGCTTCCGGTTCCATGATGCACAGGTCGGTGATGATCGCCACCGGGCCTTTTCCGGGAAGGCCCAATTGCTGACGGTGGTCGCCGCCCTCGCCGAAGCCGACCGAAGTGACGAAGGCCAGCTTGTCGACGAAGGTGCGGTGCGACTGTTTGAGG
>NZ_LZDG02000078.1:0-30352 GCF_001672555.2 Pseudomonas sp. AU11447
ATCTGCGCTTGAATCCTTCGGTGTGAGAGCCTGGATTCTACCGGTGGCTGGCTCTCTGCCTCTCGTTTCAAGCGTTGCGCTTATTCTATGAATTCAGGGGGTTAGGAGTGATCCTTGGCGGCGACTCGAACAGAACCTCAAGCGGAACGTTGAGCCTTCCTGTCTAGGTCTAGCTGGCTCAGGCCTGAGCGCCACACGACCGACGAGGTCACTCACCGCCCTCATAGAATCTCCAGACTTTCCTAGCCCTTGTGTATGTAGCCGCGACACCCTCCCATAGGGCCACACTTATTACGCCAAGTGAAAGTTATAGTTTTGCTTGTACTTTTCCTCCTCTTAGGCGCGGGATGAAGGCTGGAACTTCACTCATATATCGGCGGTAGGCGTCACCAAATTGAGTGAGTGAATCACGCTCTTCAGATTTTGCTAGGCGCGCATACATGAACACCAGCACAGGGAACATGATAATCGTTATCAAGGTCGGCCATTGCAGAAGAAAACTGAACATGATCATTACAAAACCCACATATTGCGGATGACGAATCCTTCCATAAGGCCCCGTGGCTGCTATTTCACCGGCCTTTTGTGCCTCGTAAAGAACCCGCCAGGCAGAGGCTAGCAACCAAAAACCTCCAATAAGAATGGCGCTACTGGCTATATGAAAAGGTCCCCAATGGGGATTGGCTTTCCAGCCAAATAAGAACTCAAGTAGATGACCCGCGTCATGTGAAAAGAAGTCGACGCCGGGATAGCGACTGCCGAGCCAGCCCGACAGCAGGTAAATCGTCAACGGAAAGCCATACATTTCAGAAAACAACGCTATCAAGAAGGCGCTGAATGCGCCAAAGCTTCGCCAGTCACGAGCTGATTTGGGTTTGAAAAAGCTAAATGCAAAGATTATGAACACCAATGAGTTGATGATCACCAATCCCCACAGGCCATAAGCTGACATGTCATGCGTCATGAGAGTTCTCCTTTGAAACAATTAGCAGGGCGTTTAATTACCATTACCAACCGTGCACGGATCCCATGTTGTTCATAACCATCGCCTCTCGATTTTATGAAATTGGTCGCTAGCGCAGCCTGGAGGCATAGCTGTATGTACCATGCTACTCCTCCGGCGGTCGCTCATCAGCGGCTTAACATTAATGAAAATCAATAATGACGAACCCAATAACCTAAGAGAATTGCCTTTTCTAATACGCTAGCTTAGGTTCCTGTCAAAAAGCTTATGCGGAAATTACATTCCTGTAATGCGGGGTTAAGGTTGCGCAAGGATCGAATTTCGGCACTATCATTTCGATAGTTCCCTACTAACATCGCAGAGAGCAAAAATGCATAAAGTATGGATTCTACTGCTTTCTTTTCTAATACTCGGGTTGTCGGGGTGCGGCTACAACGACCTCCAGTCAAATGATGAACAAATCAAGTCAAGCTGGGCTGAGGTGCTCAATCAGTACCAGCGGCGTGCTGATCTGGTGCCAAACCTGGTCAATACGGTCAAAGGCTATGCTGCCCATGAGAAGGAAGTGCTGGAGCAGGTAACAGCAGCTCGAGCCCGGGTTGGTGGTATCCAAGTGACGCCTGAACTGGCCAACGACCCACAAGCTTTCGCTCGCTTTCAGGAGGCGCAAGCCCAGCTTTCTGGGGCGCTTTCGCGGCTCCTGGTGGTTTCAGAGAACTACCCCCAGCTGAAGGCGGATGCTGCTTTTCGTGATCTACAGGCGCAGCTAGAAGGGACCGAGAACCGCATTACTGTCGCTCGCAACCGATACATCAAGGCGGTGCAGGAATACAACGTCACGGTCCGCCGCTTCCCATCCAACCTGACAGCGATGGCATTTGGCTACAAGGTCAAGCCCAATTTCAGTGTTGAGAATGAACGGGCCATCTCAACTCCGCCGCAGGTTGATTTCGGAGCGCCCGCATCGAACAAGCCCAAGGAGAGCGCACCTGGGGCGAACTACTGATGAGCGTTTTCGTACGGGGCTTGTTTGCGGCGTTCATGCTTGGCTGGACGTTGCTGGCTGGAGCACAACCGTTAGAGGTCCCTCCGTTAAGCAAGCGGGTCACCGACTTAACGGCGACACTCACGGCTCAACAGGCTGCGATGCTTGAAAACAAACTGCAGAGCTTCGAAGCACAGAAGGGAAGTCAGCTCGCCGTTCTGATCGTTCCAAGTACAGGTGAGGAAACCATCGACCAGTACTCCATTCGCGTAGTCGAGAAGTGGAAGCTCGGGCGCAGTCGTGTGGACGACGGAGCCCTCTTGATCGTGGCGAAGAATGATCGCGCACTTCGCATTGAGGTTGGGTACGGTTTGGAAGGCGTCCTGACGGATGCCACAGCCAAACGCATCATCAGTGAAATCATCGTGCCACGTTTCAAACGGGGCGATTTCTATGGCGGCATCGATGCAGGCGTAGACAGCATGATAGGCGTGGCCAGTGGGGAATCACTCCCCCCGGTGAAGCCGCGGGCCAACGGTAGGCCAGATGATTTCTCAAGGCTGATTCCGGTTGTCTTGATGCTCACGTTTGTCGTAGGTGGAGCACTTCGCTCGGCGCTGGGGCGTATGCCTGCAGCGCTATTGACCGGCACCGGCGTCGGTGCGCTGTCTTGGGTGCTTTTCGGGGGTATTGGGGCCCCACTGATGGCTGCCTTGATCGCGTTCTTATTCATCCTGTTCGGTGGGGGTATAGGCCACGGTGGGGGCTGGCATAGCGGCGGCAGATCAGGTGGTGGATTCGGAGGATTTGGTGGTGGCGGCGGCAGCTTTGGCGGTGGAGGGGCGTCAGGAAAATGGTGATAAGCACAATCCAGCGCTTGGTCCGTCATCTGTTGATGACGCCGTGGCAGGTACGGCGCGCGTTCTCACGAGGTACATTGGATACGATCAAGGAGGAAATCGCGGCGAGCGAGAGGCTGCATGCCGGGCAGATTCGCTTTGCTGTGGAAGGGGCACTGCCAATTGCCAAATTGCTGAATCAGCAGTCGACTAGAGGGCGTGCGCTGGAGGTTTTCTCCTTGCTGCGGGTGTGGGACACCGAACATAACAATGGAGTGCTCATCTACGTGCTATTGGCTGACCGTGTGGTCGAGATCATTGCGGATAGAGGGATCCATTCCAGGGTCAATGAGCGCGAGTGGATAAGCATCTGCGAGGCCATGGAGGCAAGATTCCAGATAGGCAACTTCGAGGCGGGAGCCGTCGAAGGCATTCGCTCCACTACTCAACTTCTTGCAGGGCACTTCCCCCCAACGAGCGGGCGCAGGAATGAACTGCCGGATCGTCCAGTCGTTTGGTGACAGGAAAGCTAATGCCCGCTACGTGCCGCGATCATGCCTTGACGAACCTCAGCCTCGCGAAAGCGACTCAACTCTTGCCGTTGCTCAGCGATAGATTAAGGCAAGGTGCTTCCTGAGAAGGAGCGGCTATCAGTGGGAAGGTTGGCAAATAGCCAGCGTGTCGACGGTGGACTCAAGAGTACGCTTTGCTGCCAGGCCGCCAAACGAGATCGCCGGGTCGATGTAGCGCATCGCTGACTTGATGTCCTTCCAGCCCACGTAAGTCATCAGCGCCTTGATATCCCAGCCGTTGGCCACCGCCCAAGTGGCAAAACCCCGCCGCAGCGAGTGACTGGTGTACGCCTCGGCCGGAACGCCGGCCTGCTGCAGAATCTGGCGCAGCAGGTTGATTAGGCTGCCCGGGTTCAAGGCTTGTTCATTCATGTGGCCCCAGCGATCTAGTCGACGGAACACAGCACCTCGGGCAATCCCTGCCGCACTGATCCAGTCCAGGTAGGCCTGCACTGGGCAGAGGCGCTGCAACGCCGGTGCGTAGTGGGTGGTGCCTTGGTTGTTCCGGTCCCCCTTGCTCCAGGGCAGGAACAATGTCATGCCGGCACCGGCTTCGGCTTGGATGTGTTCGACCTGCAATCGGCATAGCTCATCGCTACGAAAGCCACGCCAGAACCCGATCAGGAGTAACGCGACATCACGCCGGCAGCGCAAATAGCCTGCCGAATCATCGGCTCGGTGCGCGCGAACCGCTTCCTGCTCGAGCCAGTGGATGGTCTGCTCCAGGTGCAGCAACTGCAGCGGCGCCGCCTGCTTGACCTGAACTGGGTGCAGCGTACGGATGCCTTTGAGGATCTGACGCACCATGGGCGTCTTGGTCGGATCCGGAAAGCCCTGGCTGACGTGCCATTGGGCCAGGGCGGCGAGGCGTTGCTTGAGCGTGTTGAGACTCAAGCTGTCGGCGTAGTCCACCAGGTAGCGGACGATGCTGTCGCTGGTGGCCGGCAGGAAACCACCCCACGCCACCTCGAAGTGCTCGACAGCAGACTGATAACTGCGACGGGTGTTTTCCCGCGTACCGGCCTGCAGGTAACGCTCGACATCTTTCATCGCTGACTTATGCCTGTTTCGTACCGGAAAACGGCCGTTAGGTGACCGAACAGCTCGATGTCATCGAATAATCTTTCATTATTTTATCAGAAAATCTGCCCTCGCTTTGGTTCCATTTACCCTATAGTTAGTATGTATATACATGGTATGTATTTCAGTATGAAATTGTAGGAGAAGCTCATGGCTCGCGGCGGCATCAACAAGGCAGTCGTTCATAAGGCACGGCAGGCCATCCTGGCGCGTGGCGAACACCCCAGCATCGATGCCGTGCGGGTCGAACTTGGCAACACCGGTTCGAGGACCACAATTCATCGCTACTTGAAGGAGCTGGAAGAGGCTGAGCGAGGGCGTAGCTCAGCAGCAATTCCGCTGAGCGAGCAGTTGGCCAATCTGGTTGCGCAGATGGCGGGACAGTTAACGGAGGAGGCGCAAGCGGCGGTAGCCGAGGAGCGGGAGCAGCTAGCCCGCGAGCGGCGCGACTACCATGAGCGCATTCATCAGGCGGAGTACCGCAGCCAGCAATTCGAGGCGCAATGCACTGCCCACGCGGAGAAGCTTCAGGCCTTAGAGCAGAACCTCCAGCAAGAGCAGCAGCAACGCCAGCAGGCCGACATTGAGATAGCTCGCCTACGGCAAGCCAATGGCGATCTGGAAACACGTCTGCAAGATCGCGACGGGCAGATTCGCTCACTTGAAGAGAAACATCAGCACGCCCGCGATGCCCTTGAACATTATCGCGTGGCTAGCAAGGAGCAGCGTGAGCAGGAGCAGCGTCGGCATGAGGCCCAGGTACAACAACTGCAAATGGAGCTGCGGCAGTTGCAGCAAACCCTGATGATCAAGCAGGACGAACTGACACAGTTGAATCGTGACAATGCGCGCCTGCTCGCCGAGATTCGTCAGCAGCAGAAGGAACAGCGCGCCCAGCAGCAGCTCTTGGCTCAAACTAACCAGACACTGGCCAATGCCGAACGCACGAACGCGGCTCAGGAACATCGGCTTCAGTCCCTGCAAGATGAAGCAAACAGCCTTCGCAATACTTCCACGGAACAGGCTCTACAAGCGCAGAGTCTCAGGGAGCGCTTGATCGAGGTCACCACGCAATTGAAGTTGCTTGATCAGCCTGCGGCAACGAGCAGTGGCGTTGCTGACGGCACATAACCTGCTATGCCAGCTTGGGGCAGGGGTCGTAAGTCCATGGGCCGGTGATGTGGATCAAAATTTCGCCGGCAGACATTTTTAAAATCAAAAGCTTAGAAGCCAAATGTCCTAATTTTCCCCTTATCTCGGCATAACCCCCAGCACATCGCAGTGACCGGCCACTCCGACCGTCTCGGCTCGCGATCCCACAACCTCGACCTCTCGCTACGGCGTGCCGAAGCGGTCCGCGATTACCTCGCCGCTGCGGGCGTTCCGGCAGGGGTGATGCAGGTTCGAGGCATCGGCGCAGCCGAGCCAGTGGTGAATTGCCCGGACGCACCACGGGAGCAATTGATCCAGTGCCTGGCCAGTAATCGCCGGGTCGTCGTCGAATTCGCCGCCAGCGCGGCGCAGCCCATCCAGAGTGAGGAGTGAATCATGACTATTTCCAGCAAATGGCTGACCGCCACCCTGTTGCCACTGTGCCTGCTGGCCGGCTGCAATGAGCCCACTCGCAGCACCACGGGCTCCCCGGTGAAAACCGAAACCCTCGGCACCCTCGAGTACCCGGCGCTGCCTGTGATCCGTAATGCGGTGTTCAGTATGTCTCCGCTGGTAGATGGCAAGCGCAACCCGGCAGTGATGCAGCACGTTTGCGGCCTGGCACGTGGCGAGATGAAACAGGCCGATGTCGACCTCTTCGTCAGTGCCAGTGGCGAAACCGGAGAAGCCCTGAAGGAGAAGGGCGGGGTGACCGCGCTCCTGGTCAACGGCAACAAGCAGGCCCAGCAGATTGCCTGCGCCGCCTTCCTGGCAACGGCCCCGCTGATCCAACTCGATGGTCAGGACTTCATCGCGCCGCAAAAAAGCGCGGATGGCAAGCTTCAGGTTTCTGCCCACCGTCTGGGCGAACTCATGGCGCTGCGCATGGCCCTGTCCCGCACTGACGCCGAGTACTTTTCGCTGATCGCCGAAAAGCTGCAGCAGACGCCCGGCCTGACCTCCGCGCAGTATCAGGCCAGGGCCCGGGATTTGTTCTCCGAACTGGCCCCGGCCTACCTTGATCGAGTCAAACAGCAGATGCCCTTGCCGGGCACTCAGTACACCATCAAGCGGCTGGACAATGAGCGCTTTGCCTTCGGTACATCCAATGGTGGCGAGTACGAGTACGGAAACGATGGAATGACCCTGCGCCAGGACAACATCACCTGGTATGGCGATGGGATGCTGATGGGAAAACACCAGACGCTGCAAATCGCCTACTACCCGGACTCGGTGGTTAACCGCATTCAATAGATGGAGCCATTCCGGGCGTCTCAGCGCTCAGCCAGCAAAGTAATCAAGGCTGTTTCCCAGAGTTGCCATCCGATCCGCATCCCGACCGAACGGGATGCGGATTTTTTACGAACTGCCGGAGCACGAGTCGACAAGGCGCGGATACCAAGGAGGAGGGTGTCGAAAGCCCAACGGCTGCAGCACCTGGCGTGGCCGCGCACACTTTTGTTTGGATCGAACCCGCTGCCTGTGCGCGCTTGGCCGCGCCAAAGGCCGGCTCATTGCCGGTCAGCCTTCGGTGCCTGATGGATGGAAATGGCTAGCCAGTGCCAGGGCCGCCGGGCTCCACCATGGGTTGCCCTGGATCGCTCGCAGCGCCAACCGAATAGCGAAGCAAACGCGCATACCCGTGGAGCAAGCGGATCGACGGCGATACCGGTCAACTCGACTACCTGTCGCTGCTGTCTGCGGAGTGATTCAAGAAATGGTGGAGCGGCGTTCCGGCCATTCACCTCAGGCCTGCACGGACCAAAACCAAGACCATGAGCCGTTGTAGAGGCATGGCAGCTGATACCGTGACTAGCCAAGGAGTGGGGTTGTCGTTCTGATCGAGCAGATAAACGCGGAATGGCTGGAGTGCTGCCAGTCGCATCTATGCAATTTAACATAATATACATTATGCGAAGCTAAGGATAAGGGCGTGCACCCTGGAACAGGCATCCTGCGCCAGGATCAAGATACGGCCAACGGTCCAGGGCCAGTGCGTCGCCCGCCCTGACACTGAATACTCCTCGAAGCCTTGGCGATGAATTTGCGGCCGTGTTGATCGCTGGCTGTCCGGCGCGACTGGCAGATATGGATCAACACGCTCGTCTGGGTATCTGTTGTTCATGATCGATACCGTCGCGCCCGACAATGTGCGTTAGCCATCTAAGGCTTCACGTTAAATACGTGATCACCCATTTCCTGCCTGACTGATTGTCCGGATGATTCTTATCGAATTTTCTCACAAACTCCTAGGCGCTCTTCAGGGTACGTAAAACTACTTTAAATCCGTCAACGGCTCGATTTAGCCAATGCCATTTATTTCATGATTGGTGGACAGGTTCGAGTTTTCCGAAACCCAGGATCAGAACCAAGTTGGCTGTCCTACCATCTGACTGTCGACTGATAAATCAGCAACTGAATATGCAGTTGAACCTCAAGCCGACAATGAAAACCCCAATAATTAAGAGATGAACGACTATGAAAGCAACTTCGAAAAATGTCGCAGCAATGGTTTCTCTTTGTCTCATGATGGCAGGCTCTGCGCTCCTCGCGGAGTCAGCCAGCGCGGCGACAGTCAGGCCGAATGCGCCGATTAAAATAAAGTCCAGTAGTCCGTATGGTGGCGGTACATTCTGCAGCGGACACCTCAAGCTGTGCACAGCTGCAAAAGTGGTATGCGGCCGCTGCTGATTTAACGCGCGCGACTCTTTGTAGTGCGATCCCGTGCCGGTCCGGCCTGCTGTGCGGACCGGCATTTCCATTCAATCACCAAGAATTTATTGACATTATAAAAACTTGCTGGGCCATTAATGAATTATGACTCCCCTCCCCCTCAGGATGCTTGCAGTTCGTATAGCAGTGCTTGGCCTGTTCTTAATTATCTTGAATGCCTGTGACGCCAAATTTTCCTCAGGCAAACAAGAAAGATATCTGACAAGTCCTGTTTCCAGGGAGTCTTTATCAGATGAGGTGCTTGCAGTAGGGAGCCTGCAAGCAGTTGATCAGGTTGATATTGGAGCCCAGGTTTCAGGTCAACTGAAGAAACTTGCCGTTCGTCTAGGCGATTCCGTTCATAAAAATCAGTTGCTTGCTGAGCTTGATCCGGTACTGCCATTGAATTCCCTGAAGGCGGCACAGGCCAGAAGCCGGCGCCTGGAGGCCGAACGAGAGGCCCAGGTCGCCCGTGTAGACCTTGCAACTTTCAAATGGCAAAGCCAATCGCAAATGATTTCTGAAGGGGCTACTGCCCGGCAGTCGTTCGAAGAGGCGCGCGTACAACTGAAGATCGAACGGGCCAACCTCGCGTCCCTCGATGCCCAGATTCAAGAGGCACAAATTGAGGTGCAAACAGCAGAAGCCAACCTGGCTTTCACCCGTATAACTGCTCCGATGGACGGAACGGTTGTGAGCATTACTACCCAGCAGGGGCAAACTGTGATCGCCGAACAAGAGGCGCCGGTCATCCTCAAGTTGGCCAATTTGAGCACGATGACAATTCGCGCACAGGTTTCTGAGGCGGATATCCGCCGTGTACAGCCGGGGCAAGCAGCCTATTTCACTGCGCTGGGTGATTCCGATACTCGTCATCCGGCGATTCTTCGGGATATTGAGCCTGCACCGCAGAACTTCCTCGCCTCCCAAAGTGGCAGCGACTCCTCTCGCTTCGCTTCGGCAGTTTTCTATGCCGCATTATTCGATGTTGAAAATCCTGATTCGACCCTGCGCATTGGCCAGACTGCTCAGGTGCATATCTTGCTCGCTACTGCGAGTAACGCGTTGACAATTCCTCTGGCCGCGCTCAATAGCCGCGAGCCGAATGGCGGCGCCAAAGTGAGGGTGCTGGAAAATCATGCTGCTGTGACAGAGCGCGGCATACACGTGGGCATCTCGAATGAATTGAATGCCGAGGTCATCGATGGCCTCAATGAGGGCGAAGAGGTAATCCTTGGCGAGCTTCAGCAAGATGCTGATGAATGAAAATTCGCAGGCACGCCCCCTGCTTTCGCTACAGGGGGTATCACGTTATCTGTGCGCCGACGGCCACAGGATCAGCATACTGCAGGACATCAACCTGACGATTAATGCAGGTGAAATACTCGCCATTGTCGGGCCATCCGGTTCGGGCAAGTCCACGCTTTTAAACCTGCTCGGCTGTCTGGATCGCCCGGACTCAGGCAGTTACAGGGTGGATGGCGAGGAAGTATCACAACTTTCCAGCGACAACAGGGCTGCACTCCGCCGCGAGCGCTTTGGCTTCATATTTCAGCGCTACCACCTGATAGGACAATGCAGCGCTCGCGAGAACGTGGAACTGCCAGGATTTTACCGTGGCACACCTGCCGGCCTACGACGCAAACGCGCAGTGATGTTACTGGAGCAACTTGGCCTTTCAGAACGCCTGCTGCATCGGCCCGAAGAGTTGTCCGGTGGCCAGCAACAGCGAGTCAGTATCGCAAGAGCACTGATGAATGGCGGGTCGGTAATTTTGGCCGACGAGCCGACCGGAGCCCTGGATAGCGAAAGTGGCGAGACTGTTCTGCAGACTCTGCTAGGGCTCAACGCTGCGGGGAGCACTTTGATCATCGTGACCCATGATGAAAGCCTCGCGGCTCGCGCCCATCGAGTAGTTCGGCTGCATAACGGTCGCATCATCGCCGACCAGCATGTTTCCAAAGCCTCTGCGGCCTTTCGCGCTGAAGCGATTCCGGCGCTGCCGCCGCCAACTTCGCAGCGGCTCAAGAACGCACTCGCTGAATTGCTGATGTCATGGCGGATGCTGCTGACACGTAAATTGCGAACCTTGCTTACTTTACTAAGCGTGGTCATCGGCGTGACCTCGGTGATATCCATCATGGCGCTTGGAGAAGGAGCGCGGCGCGACATTCTCAAGCAGGTGGCCGGAATGGGGGCGCACACTATTGATATCTATCCAGGCAGCGACTGGGGCGACAGTGACGCCCCTTCCATTTACACCCTGGTGCCCGGGGATGCGAAAGCGTTACAGGCGCTGCCGTACGTGCTCAGTGTCACTCCCGAAATGCGTGGCACCTTTTTGGTTCGACGAAATACCAGCCATGTAACTGTGCAGGTCAGCGGTGTCGGCGAGGAATACTTTCGAGTGCGCGGCTTGCGAATGAATGAAGGCCGTGGATTTGATGCCGACTCAATGCGACGTCAGGCACCCATTGCAGTAATAGACGCCAACCTGAAGCGCAAGCTGTTCGGCGCATCAGGCAACGCACTGGGCCAGGTCATACTGGTCAACAACTTGCTGTGTACGATCGTTGGTGTGGTGACGCTCGAGGAGACGATCGGAAACAACTCAGGAACGCTCAACCTTTGGCTGCCCTACAGTACCGCCGGGAGCCGCCTGTTCGGCCACCAGTATCTGGACAGCATTACGCTACAGGTGAAACCTGGGCAACCCAGCGAAATAGCCGAGCAGAGCATCGTTTCACTGATGCGCGAGCGCCACGGCATCCAGGATTTTTATACCGCCAATGCAGATGCCATAGTCCGGGCGGTAGAAAAAGCTAGTCGCTCGCTTAACCTGCTGTTGTCGCTGGTCGCCGTTGTCTCCTTGCTGGTAGGCGGGGTCGGTGTAATGAACGTAATGCTGGTATCAGTAACTGAGCGAACTCGAGAGATAGGCATCCGCTTAGCCTTGGGAGCAAAGCAGGCGAACATCCTGCGTCAATTCCTGTTGGAAGCGGTACTGATCTGCCTTCCCGCCGGGGCCATTGGAATTCTGCTTTCTCTGGGACTCCAACTGGCCATGTCATTGTTCGCAACACCGTGGCAGATGGTGTTATCGAGCAGTTCGATCCTCCTTGCCTTTCTATGCTCCACGCTGGTCGGAATACTGTTTGGGTTCTTGCCCGCCTGGAAAGCCTCGCGTCTGGACCCTGCCGTGGCGTTGACACGGGATTAATGCAGCTCGTAGATGCTTGTGCCTGGTCACTGAGTTCAACGTCATTGACTTAGTAACGCGTTACCATTTGCCGCCAATCATTCTAGTAACGCGTTACCAGCCTTCTGCAAAGCCTATTCGGCCAGCGCCGCCAAAACTCCGCGCAGTCTTTCCAGTGTCGCCGGTGTGCACGCCTGCATCGGCTCGCGCACCTCGTTGGCAATCAATCCTTGCAGTGCCAGCGCGCCCTTGACGGCGGAGGGATTGGGCTCAGCGAAAGCGGCCTGCATCCAGGGCAGCAAGCGGTAGAAAATGGCGCGGGCAGCGATGACATTTCCTTCCTCCATCTGCCGGAACATCTGCATGTAGAGCTCGGCACCTACATGGGCCGACGCCGAGATCGCGCCGGCACCGCCCAGGCACAGGTTGGAGAAGATCTGCAGGTCCTCGCCCGTAAGCACATCGACGTGTCCGTCGGCGATCAGCGCCATGGTGGTTTCCGGGTCACCGCCGCAGTCCTTGATTGCGGCAATGTTGGGATGGCGGACGATGCGGCGCAGCGTTTCGCTCTCGATGCGCACACCGGTGCGATACGGAATGTCGTAGAGCACAACGGGCACACTGGCTGCGTCGGCGATGGTGTGGAAGAAGGATTCCAGGCCGGCCTGCGACGGACGAATGTAGTACGGCGCCGGCACCAGTACAGCGGCCACCGGGCGGCACTGGATGTCCTCCAGGCAGGCCAGGAGCTCAGGCTGATTGTTGCCTGCCAACCCCATGATCACCTGCCGTGGCGGCACCCATTGCAGTACCGCGTCGAGTACTTCCAGCTGCTCCGAGTGGCTCAAGGCGGCCGCCTCGCCAGTGGTGCCGCAGACGACAAAACCGCTGACGCCCTCCTCCATCAGCTTCGCTACCAGGCGCTGCAGGGCCGGAAAATCGACGGCGCCGTCACGAAAAGGCGTGGCCAGTGCCACCCAGATTCCACGAAAACTCGACATGCAAAAACTCCAGTTGGCTGACCGTCGGGTCGCCGTCAGGGAGGGTGCGGGAATCAAGCGGGAGGGAGGTTCGACCTTGCGCCTTGTGTCCTGTCAGCCCATCTGACGGGACAGCGCCCCGGTCAAATGAGCGACTGTTTCTTCGATTTCTTCGCAACGACGACGCACGCGCCAGCCTGGGCAAGGAAGCCCGAAGCGGAAAGCGAGTGATCGTGAGTGGGAAGCATGGAAATGCCGTTGCGCTAGATGTCTGACAGATACTGCTGAAGGAGCGAGGGAGCTGTCAACTCCCCTGCCCCGCTTCCATCGCCTCAATCCTTGCCGCAGCGACTCTCGTCGTGCTGCAGGCTGGCCTGGCTCACCTGGCTGCCTGGCGGGACGCTGCGAGTCAGCCAGACGTTGCCGCCGATGGTCGAGCCCTTGCCGATGGTGACGCGCCCCAGGATGGTGGCGCCAGCGTAGATCACCACTTCGTCTTCGACGATCGGGTGGCGTGGTTCGCCCTTGTGCAGCTGGCCGGTTTCGTCAGCGGTGAAGCGCTTCGCACCCAGGGTTACCGCCTGGTAGATGCGCACCTGTTTGCCGATGATCGCGGTTTCTCCGATTACCACGCCGGTGCCATGGTCGATGAAGAAACTGCTGCCGATCTGCGCGCCGGGATGGATGTCGATGCCGGTGGCCGAGTGCGCCAGCTCCGAGATGATCCGGGCCAGCAATGGCAAGCCGGCGTTGTACAGGTGATGCGCAAGGCGGTGGTGGATAATCGCGACGACGCCCGGGTAGCACAGCAGAACCTCGTCGACGCTGCGCGCGGCAGGGTCACCCTGGTAGGCGGCGAGCACGTCGGCATCCAGCAATTTGCGCATTTCCGGGAGCGCACGGGCGAAGTCACGCACCAGCAGCACGGCATGCTCGTCGATCCGGCTATCCACGACATCACCGCGCTGCCGCGCGCTGTAGCGCAGCTCCAGGCGGGCCTGCACCAGTAGTGCATTGAGGGCCGCGTCCAGCGTATGGCCGACAAAGAAGTCTTCGCTTTCCTCGCGCAGGTCGTTCGGGCCGAGGCGCATGGGAAACAATGCGCTCGCCAGGCGTTCGACCACTTCCTCAATGGAGTGCCGCGAAGGCAGTTCACGACCGCCCTGTTCCGGATGTCGCCCAGTGCGGGATCGCCACTCGTTACGGGCGCCGCGCAGGTCCTCGACGATCTGCGCCAGTTGCCAGTTCACCGGGCCATTCTCGTTCAGTCGATTGGCGTCGTTCATCGCTTGCTGTGTTCCTTGGTATTCAGAGGCTTCGATCACGAATGCCTATCCTGATCGGTCGCGCTTCCGAGGACAAATCGCCGGAAGGCATAACCTAATGCCTTTTTTGCAGCACCAGGTGCTGGCACAGCAACAGTCGATCAACAGTGCAGCTGACACAGCAACACTTTCCCGGCGGCGAATCCCCCGGAATCCGCGGGCCGCAGCGCTGGCACAAGCCTTGCTACCCTGCAGGACCGCAGCGCAGCCGCCCTCTTCTTTTTCTGCCTGAATCGAGCGCACGAACCGTGCCGGCTGCCGGGCCGTATTCCAATGAAGACTTGCCACGCGTGCACCGACGGGGCGACGCCCCACTCCGATGATGGCAACGAGGACACCCCTATGAGTCTGGATATTTTCTGGTTCCTGCCGACCTCCGGCGACACCCGCTACCTGGGTCATTCCGGCAGCGGCCGCCCGGCAACCAACGAGTACATGCGGCAGATCGCGGTCGCCGCCGACCAACTCGGTTACGACGGCCTGCTGATTCCTACGGGCAGTAGCTGCCTGGATCCCTGGGTCACCGCGGCCAGCCTGGTGCCGGTCACGCAGAGGATCAAGCTGCTGGTCGCGTTGCGCACCTCGCTGGGCAACCCGACAGCCTCCGCGCGCCAGGCGGCCTCCCTGGACCAGGCCAGTGGCGGTCGGCTGCTGCTCAACGTCGTTCCTGGCGGAGACAGTACTGAACTGGAGGCGGATGGCGTTTTCCTCGGCCACGACGAACGCTACGCCGCCTCGGATGAATTCCTCACCATCTGGCGCCGCCTGCTGTCAGGCGAGACGGTGGACTTCGAAGGCCAGCACCTGAAGGTAAAAGGTGCGCAGAACTTCTTCCCTCCCGTGCAGAAGCCCTACCCGCCCCTGTACTTCGGCGGCTCCTCGCCTGCCGCCCATGAGCTGGCCGCCAGGCATGTGGATGCCTACCTGACCTGGGGCGAGCCGCCCGCCGCCGTGGCCGAGAAGATTGCCGACGTGCGCGAACGGGCAGCACGCCTGGGGCGCACGGTGAGATTCGGCGTGCGCTTGCATGTGATCGTGCGGGAAACCAACGAGAAGGCCTGGGCTGCCGCCGACGAACTGATCAGCCACCTGGATGACGCCACCATCGCGGCCGCGCAGTCGAACTACGCGAAGATGGATTCGGTTGGCCAGCAGCGCATGGCCGCGCTGCACGGTGGCGACCGCAACAAGCTGGAGGTTGCGCCAAACCTCTGGGCCGGCGTCGGCCTGGTCCGTGGCGGTGCCGGCACCGCTCTGGTAGGCGACCCGCAAACCGTGGCGGCACGCCTGCTGGAATATGCCGCGCTGGGAGTCGACAGCTTTGTGCTGTCGGGCTACCCGCACCTGGAGGAAGCCTACCGTTTTGCCGAACTGGTATTCCCGCTGCTGCCTGGCAAGGGGCGTGTAACGGTGGATGGCGTGCTCACCGGGGGCGCCTTCGACGTACGCGCCGGGCGCGAGGAGGCCAAGGACGCTGCCGCCTGATCGGTCAGCTCAAGTGTCGGTCCGATGACCAGTATTGCCCCTGAGCGATCAGGGGCTACGCTTGTCAGCCATTCCACAGATCGACCCTGCCAGGGAAGTCGCACGACCATGCAATGGCTGATCGAGTATCAACTCAACGGCAAGGACCGCCACCTGCTCATGCGCGCGCGGAGCATTCCCCATATCAAGGCGATCGCCTTCTCCATCTATGTTCGTGAGTTCCCCGAGCAGCCCCGCCCGCTGCACTCCTCCGCCGAGGTCGAATCCTGGCTGGGCGCCTGCGGCATCACCATCAGCGACGTCCGCCTGGTCTCGGCGCAGACCTGAGGCGTCGGCCTAGTCTCCCGCCCTGGCAACACGGTAGGAAACGTCCTGCACGTTGTGGGCTTCGACATTGCGGCGGATGGTGTGGTAACGCTTCTGGTAGCCGCGCAGATCGTGGATCGGGATGTGCAGATGGCGCGCCACGTGGCTCCATGCCCGCGCTTCGCTCATGGATTCGTCCTCGGCTTCGAACTCGAATTCCCGCCCGTCTCGCACAAAGCAGACGTGGTACCGCCTGGTCAGGGATTCGTCCTGCATGGTGCCTCCGGATTCTGGCTCTCTCCCAAGCACTGACCGGGCGACCGTAGCAGCGGTTCAAATCGATCGTTCGAGCTGGATCAGTCCATGACCACCCATGAAATGGTGCCTCCCTCGCCGGGCGCATGGTGCAGCACGAGATCGATCCGGTGGGCGGCGTGAAGCAGGGTTTCCGCGTCGTGCTCCAGCAACTGCGCCGCGGCCATCAGCGCCGATGCCGTGTCGGCAGTGCCGGCCTTGAGCGCGGCTTCGCGCAGCACCTGGACGACGCAGGTCTCGTTGAAAGCCGAGGCCATCAATACCTTCCGCAGTCGTTCCACGTCAGCCTCCCTTGGCCCTGTGCGCCTGTGAGGAATAGCTCCATTTGACTCAGTGCGTCGCCTCGGCCGACGATTGGCGCGGCTTGCGAGCTCGGCTATTATTGGTAACGCGTTACCATGGAAAGCAGATCAATACGGTAACGCGTTACCATCTCCTGATGAGGCCCGCATGAAAGACGCCAAGGACAGAGCCACTCGCGACGCTTTCGAAGCCCCGAGCAAAGGCCGCCCCCGCAAGGAAGGCGCCATGACCAACGCCGAAAAGCAGGCCGCCTACCGCAAGCGCCGCGCCGAATCCGGCGGCGGCGCGGTAATGCTCAACAACGAAGAAATCTGGCTGATCTGCCACGCCCTCGATGGCAAGGTCTGGGAGGCGGACGCCGAGCAGCGGCAAAAGCTCATTGCCCGGCTTCGCAAGCGCGTGGTGTGACCGGCGTGCCAGCAAGCGAACTTGGCTCGGCCGTGCTCCCCCATATAACGAGCGTCCGCTCGATTCATGCCTGATCGTTCTTAAAATCAGTCGAACACCGCTGATCGATTTGTTTCGGATGAAGTGAATGCACCGCATTCGCCCATTCACTTCCCACGGAGTAGTTCCCCATGGCCGAACACAGAGGTGGTAAAGGCAACTTTGCGGAAGACCCCCAGCGGGCATCCGAGGCCGGCAGGAAAGGCGGCCAGCATAGCGGCGGCAATTTCAAGAATGACCCGGCGCGTGCATCCGAGGCGGGTCGCAAGGGAGGCCAGCGCAGTCGCGCTGATCACTGACCCGGCAGAGGTGGTCTCCGGCGCTCGCCGGTCCGATGAATCCACCCTGCTCTCTTCAACGAAAACGGCGCCCAGGAACGGGCGCCGTTTTCGCTGGTTGCCATCGGTGCGGCGAGCACCCCGGTCATTGAGTGCAGAGCACCTCGCTGACCTGGATATCGGAGCGCGAATCGCGCCCGATCGGGCCATGCAGTGCGCGGACGAATTGTTGCGCCTGCTGGCGGCTCAGGCTCTCCTGCACCAGCACAGTGCTCATGGGTTGGCCGTTGCGGCGGTAGCGGATCAGGTACGCGTGCATGGCGATCTCTCCTCGGTTGGCTGGTGGCAGACGAAACTCGCAGGAGCAACTATAGGCACAGCTCCGGCAAAGAGCGGGGATCGGTACCGTTTCGGCATGGACCTGATACTGGGAGTCGCAACACTGGCAGTCGTTCAAGGGGCGTGACAGACGCTCCCAACGCGACCGTCCGTGCGCAATTCCTGAACCTTCGATAGGGCGGCGGCTCACAGCCCATGGCAGACATGTGCAGGCTCAGTTGCCTTGGATCTGCCAGGCGCAATCGATTTCCAGCGGCTCGCAGTCGCAGTGAGGTCCGTCTAGCCTGAACCGGCAAACGCATCCGCATATGGCGCCAGGCTCAGGACAGGCTGCTGTGATTCGCGAAAGGAGGTTCAGATGCCCTCAGTGCAATACACCAACCGTCGCCATGCCGGCGTGGCGCTGGCGATGGCCCTGCGCGACATGCCGCTGGAGAACCCGCTGATCCTCGCCCTGCCCCGCGGTGGCGTACCCGTCGGCAAGGAGATCGCCCGGGCGCTGGGCGCGCCGCTGGATGTACTGCTGGTGCGCAAGATCGGCGTACCCGGCAACGAGGAGTACGCCCTGGGCGCCATTGTCGATGGCCCCGAGCCGAACTGGGTGGTGGACGAACAGATGCTCGAGCAGCTTGATCCGCCGCCGGAATGGTTCGAACAGCAGGTGCTGGAGCAGATCCGCGAACTGGAGCGGCGCCGTTTGCTGTACCGCGGCGCAAAGGCGCCAGCGCAACTCGAAGATCGTGACCTGATCGTCGTCGATGACGGCCTGGCGACCGGCAGCAGTGTGCGCGCCGCGCTCAAGTGCCTGCGTGCGCAGCACCCGCACAAGGTAGTGCTCGCCGTTCCGGTAGGCCCAGCGGAAACCGTGCAGAAGCTGCGTGACGAGGTGGATACCCTGATCTGCCTGGACACGCCGTCACCGTTCCGCGCAGTGGGTGATCACTACCGGGACTTCCACCAACTCAGTGACCAGGAAGTGATCGACCTGCTGGCCAAGTAGGCGCGCTTGAGCTTTTGCAGAAGCGAGTCTGCTCGCGAACTGCTCGACTACGGAGCCGCCGAGATACCCGTTCGCGAGCAAGCTCGCTCCTGCAGTAGGCGGACAGACAGCGGGATTCAGGCGCTTTCGCGCTCCAGCACCCGGCAGCCGAGCAGGTTCAGGCGTTCCACCTCGCCATCCAGTGGTACCACGCCAATGGATTGCAGCACGCGTAGCGCTGCGATCTCGCCGATCTCGCGGGCTGGCGGCTTGATGGTGGACAGGCTGGGCAGCAACATCGGCGCGAAGGGATAGTCACCGAACCCCAGCACCGCGCACTCATCAGGAATCTTCAGCCCTGCGCGCTGCCCCGCGAGCAGGCCACCGGCAGCGAGGTTGTCGTTGGCGAAAACGATCGCCTCAGGGCGTTCCGACCCACGTGCCATCAATGCCTCCATGGCCTGCCGCCCAGCCTCGAAAGGCGCGCTCTCGGTGGGTACGAACATCCAGGGCTCGCCACCCAGTTCACGCAAGGTATCGGCATAGCCGTCGCGGCGGTCCAGGGCGCTGAAGTCTCCCGGCGCACTGTTCTGCACGAAGGCGATTCGCCGGTAGCCCTTGCCGTGCAGGTAGTGCACGGCATCCACGCCGACCTGGTAATGGGAAAAACCCACCTGGATCGGCGCGCGCCCAGGCTGGTAGTCCCACACCTCCACCACTGGCATGTCCGCCGCTGCAATGAGCTTTTCGGTGGCCGGCGTGTGGAAATGGCTGGTCAGTACCAGCGCCGCCGGGTTCCAGCCGAGGAAGGCGCGCACGGCGTTTTCCTCCTTGTCTTCGGAGAAGTAACTGGACGCCAGCAGCAGTTGATAGCCGTGCGCGGCCAGGGTGTCGCTGAAGGCCTGGATGGTGTCGGCGAAGATCGGCCCGGAAATGTTCGGCACCACCATCCCCACTACCCTGCCCCGCGCCGAAGCCAGCCCGCCAGCGACCTGGTTGGGCACGTAGCCCAGCGCCTCCACCGCCGCGCCGATGCGCTCGCGCAGGTCATCCGACAGCTGCGCCGGCTGATTGAAGTAGCGCGACACGCTGATGGCGGAAACCTTCGCCAGTTCTGCCACGGCGGTCAGCGTCACGCGTCCTGCCCCACGGCGTTTACGCGGTGTCTGGTTGGCCAATTCGGCGCTCCTGTTTCTGTATTTCAGGAATATAAACGTAATTTTTAATTATTTGACGATCTATCTGTCGATTCAGGATACTCGCCGATGTTAGCGCTAACAACATAAACTGTCCGCAACGATTCCAGCCACTCGCACGAGCGAGCGCTCGTGACAGTCCCGTAGAAAAAGGCGCCCCGGCAAAGAGAACCGAGGGCGGACCAGGGCACGAAGGAGTGGCTATGCAATCGCAACAACGGGGGACGCTCGGCCGTCCGCAATTCACTGGCCGACGCAGCGCGCTGGCCCTGGGCATCGCCAGCGTGATCGGGGCACTGGCCTGCAGCGTGCAGGCCGCCGACACCACCGGCAGCGATACCCAGTCCGCCGACTCGGCACCGACGCTCAAGGCGGTGACCGTCACCGCGACCCGCCGCGAAGAGTCGCTGCAGAAGGTTCCGGTCGCGGTCTCGGTGATCGACGGCGAACAGCTGGAGCGCGACAACCGCAACAACGTATCGAGCATCGTGCAGCAGGTGCCGACGCTGAATTTCCGCACCGGCGCCTCGAACAAGGACACCTCGCTGTTCGTCCGTGGCGTCGGCACCATTTCCACCTCCCCCGGCGTGGAGCCAAGCGTGTCGACGGTGATCGACGGCGTGGTGCTCGGTCGCCCCGGCCAGGCGACCCTGGACCTGCTCGACGTGGAACGCATCGAAGTGCTGCGCGGCCCGCAGGGCACGCTGTTTGGCAAGAACGCTTCGGCCGGCGTGCTCAACGTGGTGACCCGCGCGGTGCCGGACGAAACCACCGGCTACATCGACTACTCGCATTTTGGCGGCGGCAACGAGAACCGCACCCGCTTCGGCATCGGCGGCACGCTGATCCCCGGCAAGCTAAAGGCCAGCGTCACCACCCTGGTGGGCAGCTACGACGGCAACGTCGACAACGTCTACAACGGCCACGAGGTGAACGGCTACAACCGCGCCGGCGCTCGCACCAGGTTCGAGCTCACACCGAACGACGACCTCAAGGTCACGCTGATCGCCGACTACATGAAGGGCAACGACGACGGCCCCAGCGGCGTGATCACCAGCACCACCAGCCCGGCATTCGCCAACGCCCTGCGCCCGGTGACGGCGGACAGCGACAACCGCAAGATCAACAGCGATTACCGCACCCACGTCGACGACACCAACAAGGGCCTGTCGGCGCAGCTGGACTGGAACCTGGGCGACTACACCCTGACGTCCATCAGCGCATGGCGCGGTTGGGACAACACCCAGTGGCAGGATGGCGACCGCCTTTCGCAGGTCACCGCGAGCATTCCCAGCTCCCACGACAAGGGCGAGCTGAATTACGACCAGTACTCCCAGGAGCTTCGCCTGGCCTCGCCCAAGGGGGAGTTCCTCGAGTACGTCGGTGGCCTGTACTACATGCATGCCGTGGACGACGAGACCTACCGCCGCGTGGTGACCTCAACCACCGCGCAGAACAGCGGCGTGGCCGACTACGGCACGCGCAGCGACACCTACGCAGTGTTTGGCGAGAGCACGCTGAACTTCACCGACGATTTCCGTGGCATCGCCGGCCTGCGCTACACCCATGACGACCTCGAGTACGACCATCGCCGGCGCTCCACCTCCGCCACGGCGGTCACCGGCATCCAGCCGTCCACGTCCAGTTCCGGCTCCACCGACGAGGACGGTTGGTCCGGCCGCCTCGGCCTGCAGTACGACCTCAGCGAGCAGCTCACCAGCTACGTCACCTACTCGCGCGGCTACAAGGGCCCGGCGTACAACGTGTTCTTCAACATGCAGCCGCGCGATACCGACGCGCTCAAGCCGGAGACTTCCAACTCCTGGGAAGCCGGCCTGAAGGCCACCGCGCTGGAGAACCGCCTGACCGCCAACCTGGCGGTGTTCCACACCGTCTACGACAACTACCAGGCGAACTTCTACGACACCGTCGCCGGCCAGGTAGTGACCCGCCTGATCAACGCCGGCAAGGTGAAGACCGAAGGCGCCGAGCTGGACTTCAGCTACCAGGCCACCCGCCAGTTGAAACTCTCCGGTGCCCTCGCCTACACCAAGGCCCGTGTCGACAGCTTCGCCTGCCCGCCGGGTGCGGCGTCCAGCTGCAACGTCGACGGCAAGCCGCTGCCCTTCACCCCGGACTGGAAGAGCTACGTGCGCGCCGACTACAGCATCCCGCTGGACAACGGCCTGGATGTGGAACTGGGCACCGACTACAGCTGGCAGGACAAGGTGCAGTACGACCTCAGCCAGAACCCCGACACCATCCAGGGCGCCTACGGCCTGTGGAACGCCAGCATTGCCCTGGCCGACTACAACGACGGCTGGCGCGTTGCCCTGCTGGGCAAGAACCTCACCGACAAGTCCTACTCGCCGTTGCTCGCAACGGGCGGCAGCTACATCTACCGCATGGTGCCCCGCGACGACGGGCGTTACTTCGGCGTGGAACTGCGCAAGGACTTCTGAGCCTTCCGAGAAAGTGCGACGCCGGCTCGCCCCGGCGCCGCCCATGAGATCGAACCCGCTGCCTTGCGTCCTCCCAATGGACACACAGGAAACCCGACATGACACGAACCCTTTCCCTCGGCGCCTTTCTCATGGCCACCGGTCACCACGTCGCCGCGTGGCGCCACCCGGATGTCCCGGCTGACGGCGGCCTGGATTTCCGCCTGTACAAGCGTCTGGCGCAGATAGCCGAGGCGGCGAAATTCGACGCCGTCTTCGTTGCCGACAGCGTGGCCGCGCCCACGGCGGAGATCGCCAGCCGCATGGCCCGCTCCGATCACTTCGAACCACTGACGTTGCTCTCGGCACTGGCAGCGGTGACCGAGCGCATCGGCCTGGTCGCTACCGTGACCACCAGCTACAACGAGCCCTACCACGTGGCACGAAAGTTCGCCTCGCTCGACCACCTCTCCGGCGGTCGCTCAGGCTGGAACCTGGTGACCTCCGACGCGGCCGCCGAGGCGCTGAACTTCAACCGCCAGGAACACTTCGGCCACGCCGAGCGCTATGCCCGCGCGCGGGAATTCCATGACGTGGTGACGGGACTGTGGGACAGCTGGGAAGACGACGCCTTCACCCGCGACAAGGCCAGCGGGCAGTACTACGACCCGGCCAAGCTGCACGTGCTGAACCACGAAGGCGAACACTTCCGCGTGCAAGGCCCGCTGAACGTCGCGCGCTCGCCCCAGGGCCGCCCGGTGATCGTCCAGGCCGGCAGTTCCGAAACCGGCCGCGAGCTGGCCGCGCAGACTGCCGAAGTGGTGTTCACCGCGCAGACCTCGCTCGCCGCTGCCCGCGACTTCTACAGCGACCTGAAGGGCCGCCTGGGCAAGTTCGGCCGTACGCCGGATGAGCTGAAGATCATGCCGGGCGTGTTCGTGGTGGTCGGGCAGAGCCAGAGCGAAGCGCAGGAGAAATTCGAGGCATTCCAGGAGCTGGTGGAACCACAGGTCGGCGTCGCACTGCTCTCGCGCATGCTCGGCAACTTCGATCTCTCCGCCTACCCGCTGGACGGCCCGTTGCCCGAGCTGCCGCTGACCGACAGCGGCCAGCGTAGCCGCCAGCTGCTGCTCACCGAACTGGCCGGGCGCGAGAACCTCACCCTCGCCCAGCTTGGCCGGCGCATCGCCGGTGGTCGCGGGCACTACAGCCTGATCGGCACGCCGACGCAGATCGCCGACGAGCTCCAGGCCTGGTTTGAAGGCGGCGCCGCCGACGGCTTCAACGTACTGGTGCCGCACCTGCCGGGCGGGCTGGAAGATGTCGCCAACTTCGTGGTGCCGGAGCTGCAACGTCGCGGACTGTTCCGTCGCGACTACAGCGGCAGCACCCTGCGCGACCACCTCGGGCTCAAGCGCCCGGCCAATCGCTATACCCCCTGACGATTCACGGGCCGCCCCTGTGCGGCCCGTTTGCAAAGGAGCATCCATGACCTACCTCGCCCACCCCGACCGCTACCAGCGCGTCCCCTACCGCCGCGTCGGCCGCAGCGGCCTGGTGCTGCCCGCCCTCTCCCTCGGCCTGTGGCACAACTTCGGCGACAGCGTGCCGCTGGACCGCCAGCGCGCCCTGCTGCGCACCGCCTTCGACCTGGGCATCAACCACTTCGACCTGGCCAACAACTACGGCCCACCCTATGGCAGCGCCGAGATCAACTTCGGCCGTCTGCTGCGCGAGGACTTCGCCGCCTACCGCGACGAACTGGTGATCTCCACCAAGGCCGGCTGGGACATGTGGCCCGGCCCCTATGGCCAGGGCGGCAGCTCGCGCAAGTACCTGCTGTCCAGCCTCGACCAAAGCCTGCAGCGCCTGGGCGTGGACTACGTGGACATCTTCTATTCCCACCGCTTCGACCCGGACACGCCATTGGAGGAAACCGCCGGCGCACTGGCCAGCGCCGTGCAGCAGGGCAAGGCGCTGTACGTCGGTATTTCGTCCTACTCCGCGGGCAAGACCTCCGAACTGGCCGCGCTACTGAAGGAATGGAAGGTGCCGCTGCTGATCCACCAGCCGGCCTACAACCTGTTCAACCGCTGGGTGGAGAAGGACCTGCTGGCCACCACCGACGAATTGGGCACGGGCGTCATCGCCTTCACCCCGCTGGCCCAGGGACTGCTGACCGACCGCTACCTGAATGGCGTGCCGGCCGATGCGCGGGTCAATCAACCGGGCGGCGCGTCGCTGCGGCCGGAGCATCTGTCCGAGGACAACCTGCGCCGCGCCCGCGCGCTGAATGAAATCGCCCAGCGCCGCGGGCAGAGCCTGGCGCAACTGGCACTGGCCTGGGTACTGCGTGATGCCCGCGTGACCTCCGCGCTGATCGGCGCGAGCCGCCCCGAACAGATCGTCGAGAACGTCGCCGCCCTGAACAATCTCACCTTCAGCGCAGAAGAACTGGCGGAGATCGATCACTACGCAGTGGAAGGCGGGATCAACCTCTGGGAAAAGCCCTCCCACGACTGGAAGGAATGAGCCTGTGAAGCTGCTTCATCGACTGCTCACCGGGTTGCTGCTTGTGGTCGGCACCGCCCAGGCGCAGGACCCGGCGCAACTGCGCATCGGCTACCAGAAAGCCTCGGTCAGCCTGGTGCTGGCCAAGGAGCATGGCCTGCTGGAACAGCGCTTCCCGCACACGCAGATCCAGTGGATCGAATTCCCCGCCGGCCCGCAGATGCTCGAGGCGCTCAACGTCGGCAGCCTGGACCTGGGCTCCACCGGCGACATCCCGCCGATCTTCGCCCAGGCGGCCGGCGCCGACCTGCTCTACGTCGGCGTCGAGCCGCCCAAGCCGCAGGCGGAAACCGTCGTGGTACCCAAGGACAGCCCGATCCACAGCGTGGCCGAGCTCAAGGGCAAGCGCGTGGCCTTCCAGAAAGGCTCCAGCTCGCACAACCTGCTGCTGCGCCTGTTGCAGCAGGCCGGCCTGACCCTGCGCGATATCCAGCCGCTGTATCTCACACCGGCCGACGCCCGCGCCGCCTTCGAGAGCGGCAAAGTTGATGCGTGGGCGATCTGGGACCCCTGGTACTCGGCGCTGCTGCTGGGCGGCAACGCACGGCTCCTGGCGGATGGTTCCGAGGTGGGATTGAGCGGGCCGTTCTACCTGTCCAGCCGTGAGTACGCTGGAGCGAATCCCGAGTTCATCCGCCAAGTGCTGGACAGCCTGAACCAGGCCGAAGCCCTGACCCGCAGCAACGAAGCCGGCAGCGTCGCGATCATGGCGCGTGTCACCGGCCTCTCCCCGGATGTGATCGCGGAAACCTTCAAGCACCGCCCTCCTTCACCGATCCGCCCGCTGGACGATGCCGACATCGCCGCACAGCAGCGCACCGCCGATCTGTTCCTCGCCGAGCGCATCCTGCCGCGCGCCGTCGACATCAGCGCCGCCCGCTGGAAGCCCTGACAGCTTCTGCCCTTTGTAGGAGCGAGCTTGCTCGCGAACGAAGTTCCCGGCGACTCGGGCGCTTGGCCGTTCGCGAGCAAGCTCGCTCCTACAGGTGCAATTCCGCGAGATCGACCTGCGGTAGGAGCGGACTCCGTCCGCGATGTCTTCTAGCCGCGCCAAGGTGCCTGGGGCGTAGCAATCGCGGACGGAGTCCGCTCCCACGCACATGCGAAAATCATGTAAATGGTTATCTAACCGGTTGCTTTATATTTCTTCCAGTTATTAGATAGACGAATTCATTCCTTCTCCGTCACCCCGCCCCACTGCCACACTCGGCTTCGCCGGCGGGCGACCCCCGCCGCTCTACAGCGGGCTTCTCCCACCCTCGAGCGCCCGCTCTCGATCATTCCGGGACCCCGTCACACGAGCGTGGCCCGACAAGGAGCTGGATGTTCATGAAGAAACTTACTGCCGTTACCGCCCTCGCCCTGGCCGTCCTCTCCGGGCTGGCCCACGCCGACCGTCTGGACGACATCAAGAAGGCCGGCGTGCTGCGCGTCGCCGCCTTCAACAGCAACCCGCCATTCGGCTTCGTCGATGCCAAGAGCAAGCAGATCGAAGGCCTCGACGTGGATTACGCCAAGGCCCTGGCGAACAAGCTCGGCGTCAAGCTGCAGGTGCTGCCGACCAACCCGGCCAACCGTATTCCGCTGTTGACCGCGAACAAGGTCGACCTGGTGCTGGCCAACTTCACCATCACCCCCGAGCGCGCCGAGCAGGTCGATTTCAGCATTCCCTACTTCTCCTCGGGGCAACAGTTCATCGTCAGGAAAGGCACCCTGAGCAGCCCTGACCAGCTGAACAAATGGCGCGTCGGCGTCGACAAGGGCACCGTCAACGAAGGCGTGCTGCGCGAGAAATTCCCCGGCGCCAAGGTCATCGCCTACGACGACACGCCGTTCGCCTTCACCGCCCTGCGCAACGGCCAGGTCCAGGCCATCACCCAGGACGGCCCCAAGCTGATCGGCCTGCTGGCCAACGTGCCGGACAAGGACAAGTACGAAGTCCCGCCCTTCACCATCTCCAATGACCTGATCGGCGTTGGCATTCCCAAGGGCGAGAAGGCCCTGGCCGAGTTCGTCAACCAGAGCCTCACGGAACTGGAAGCCCAGGGCCAGGCGCAGAAGATCTACGACACCTGGTTCGGCCCGGACACCAAGACCCCGCTGGCCCGCCTGTACAAGATCGGCGACAAGAGCTGATCCGCGCCGCACTCCGCACCACCCCACGCCCCGGTTCGCCGGGGCGTGTCCGTTTCTTCCACTGATGGATTCGTGACATGTTCGGCGAACTGCTCGCCCCAACCTACCTGCGCTGGTTGCTCGACGGCTTCCTGCTGACCCTCGGTATCTCCCTGTTCTGCTGCCTGATCGCCACCCTGCTCGGCGCGCCGCTGGCCATCGCCCGGCAAGCGAAGTCGCGCTGGCTGTCGTGGCCGGCGCGGGCCTATCTCGCGCTGTTGCGCAACACGCCGCTGCTGGTGCAGCTGTTCTTCTGGTACTTCGGCGTGCCCGCCCTGCTCCCGGAGGAGCTGGTGTTCTGGCTCAACTCGCCCCATGAGCTGGGCTGGCTGGCGTGGCCGTCCTTCGAGCTTCTCGCCGCCGCCTGGGGGCTGACGCTCTACACCACGGCGTTCATCGCCGAGGAGTTTCGCGCCGGCATCGCCTCGGTCAGTGCACAGCAGCGCGAGGCCGGCATGGCGCTGGGCCTTCGCCCACTGCAGGTGTGGCGCTGGGTGGTCCTGCCGCAGGCACTGCGCACCGCGCTGCCGCCCTTGATGGGGCAATACATGAATGCGCTGAAGAATTCCTCGCTGGCCATGGCCATTGGCCTCGCGGAGCTTTCCTACGCCTCGCGGCAGGTGGAGACGCAGACCTTCAAGACCTTCCAGGCGTTCGGCATTGCCACCCTGCTGTACATCGGCGCCATCGCGCTGATCGAGGCGCTGGGCCAGGCGATCCAGCAGACCCGCCGCTATCGCCAGGGGGCCTGACATGGACTTCTCGGTAATCTCGGACAACCTGTCCTATTTCCTCATCGGCGCCTACCCGGACGGCCCGCTCGGGGGCGCGGCACTCACGGTGATCCTTGCCCTGGCATCCGGCCTTGCCTCGGCAGTGATCGGCCTGGCACTGGGCATCGCGTTGTCGGTATTGGGTGGCAAACCGCGCCTGCTGCTGGTGGCGTTCCTCGGTTTCTTCCGCGCCATCCCGGTGCTGATGCTGATCTTCTGGGTCTACTTCCTGCTGCCCATCGTCCTGCACATCGACGTGCCGGCACTGGGCACGGTGGTCTGCGCACTGTCGCTGATCGGCGGGGCCTATCTGGCGCACTCGGTGCACGCGGGTATCGAAAGCCTGCCCAAGGGCCAGTGGGACGCCGCCCGCGCGCTGGGCCTGCGCCCATGGCAGGTGCTCACCCTGGTGATCCTGCCGCAGGCGCTGCCGATCATGTTGCCGTCGTTCCTCAACCAGTGGGTTTCGCTGATCAAGGACACTTCGCTGGCCTACGTGATCGGTGTCGGCGAGTTGTCCTTCGTCGCCACCCAGGTGAGCAACCGGGTGATGGTGCATCCCACGGAAGTCTTCCTGTTCGTCGCCCTGCTCTACTTCCTGCTGTGCTCGGCGCTGGACCTGACGGCGGCGTTGGTGGCGAGGCTGAAGCTCGGTCCAGACAAGAAGGCCTAAGGCTGCACAGTCCAACCAACCGATTGGCACCAGGTGCGCAATGTATTGCCGCGCTCAGCTCAAGTTTCTCCAAGGAATTTAGTCAACAACGCACATCGATTAGTGCTGCGGTGCCCATGAAAGGCCACGGGAATACCTGGTCGTTGATCACTGCGGAGCCCGAGGCCGGGTAACCTACCTAGCCGGTCACACGCACAGCACCAATGCCGTGAAATCTAAGCAATATGGCTAATTCGTTAGTCGCCGTGACGGCAACCCTTATCAGGGTTTCTCTCACACTCCTGCATCCACTCCAGAAGCGTGAGAAGAGAGGTAAAAGTAACCAGCCAAAGAAACGGCCTGCATGAATATATTAGAAAGGCATATGACTCATTAAATTTACGATCATAACCGCCCCCGCCAAACTCCGCTCAGGCCGACAAAATCTCTATTACTGGAATACCTATTCCTATAGCGCTCGAGACCCTGCCGATGGCTAGCCAGCATCGCCCATTGGGTAGATTTCTCAAAGACCGATTTCCTTCATCTGTAGCGAGGCGAAAGCACACCAAGCGCCCTAAGGACTTGCTCGAAAGCTCACTTACTACTAGCCCCCACCGAGTATCTGTGCCAGCAAGCCAAAAACCATAGTTGCTATCAGTACAATGAGCGGCAGAAATAAAATCCATAGTGCCGTACTGACAGCTTTCCTTCGCCCCGCAGTTCGCATTGAACGGTACGCCAGCCAAGTGATAAAACTCCAGATAACCGCGCCGCCAGCCAAGACCGACCCGAACAAATAAAGAAGGCCACCATATCCTCAATTACCAGGTACAAAAGCCATGGCAATGAGATAAATGGTTAGAGCCGTGCCTGCCAAGAGCAACAGCGTGACTATGATCGATGTTGAGCGACGTACAGTGGTGGGCGGCGTTGAATCAGTCGGTAATTTTTCCATTATGCTTTTATCGGTAGTCAGTAACGTTATTGGCAGGCCAAATTGACCCGATTTCAAATCAAGGTGGCAAAGCGGTAGACGATAATCCAGGCGAAGCGCATCTCCACGGCCTCCCAATAGCCGCCGCGCGGGCAAGTTTCCCCGCTGACGCAGATCGGGGGGACGGGGTATGACGGGAGGCGGACGAAGTTGGGCGACTCCGGTGTGGGKCGGCCGGTGGCGGGGTCGAGGTGTTTGTCCTTGGCCAGYTGCTGGATCARCGCTTCRCTGGGCTTGGGCGGCGGGATATTGGCTTTGCGCTCCTCCAGCCATTTCAGCTAACTGTTTCACAACGACAATTTGTCTGAGGCAGCATGAGCAAATTAGGCTGACTATGCAAAGAAAAGCGTATCAATACACTCTCCAACTCCCCTGCTGATGGATTTTTAACCTCCGGCATATAAACCAAGGATACTTTCAAATATTCCTGAAGGCGCCTCATCTTATATTCCTCATAGAAAATAGCCATGAGGAGGGCAAATACCAACCCAGAGATCAGAATTACTAGTGTGTTCAAGATTGTCATGACAATCTTCACCCCGCGCTGCCCAACAGCAGAACTTTTCTTCCAAGTCATTCTGATCGAAAGCAATGCTGAAAGTATTGCAACCCCTAAGAAATAGCGGCTCAAGGAAATTAAGAAGTCGGATGCTTTTGAACACGCGTCACCACAACCACTCCCACTGACTCCAGCTCCAACCACTCCAAATCCAAAGAATGCAGAACACAGCCCAAGAACTCCCAATATCATTCCCACGACCAACAAAAATCCACCACTCAATATCACGCGAGGCAAACGACTCATACTTTATCTCCTAGAATTATATTTCATTAATGGCATGGTGAATTCTTTACCCTCAGGGACGCTCATATATTTCGCATAACTAGCGAATGCTCGACTCTGTAAACCTTTGCTGGAGCGACGTGTTACCGCTGTCGCAAGCGAGAGCAGCAGCAGGGCCAGACAGGTGCCCACCAGAACCTAGGCATCGCCGAGCAGTATCCATCTGACGGGTTCGGGGCCGGCTGTGATCTTGTCCGGTAGCGGCCCCAGGCGGCGGGTACGCCGTTCGAGCACTAGGGTGGGCAGGGTTTCGCCTTGCTGGAAGCGGCGTAGCGTCTTGCCTTCAACGGTGATCCAGGAAAAGTGCACACCCAGGGCTTCCCAGTAACCATCGCGTGGACAGAGTTCGCCACTGACGCAGATCGGTGGGACGGGGTATGAGAGGAGGCGGACGAAGTTGGGCGACTCCGGTGTGGGTCGGCCGGTGGCGGGGTCGAGGTGTT